>JANOUN010001268.1:0-8594 GCA_031416875.1 Planctomycetota bacterium
AAGGTGGATCGATACGATGATTCGGGATTCTACGGCCCCTGCAACCAAATGGGCGGTATTCCAATTCCCGACGGGCATTTGCCGCCGCCGGAATTGATCATTCAGGACGAATTGCACTTGATCTCAGGTCCGTTGGGCACAATCGCAGGACTGTATGAGACGGCCCTTGATCATCTCTGCACCAGCGGCACCGGCAGTCATAAGTTTCGCCCTAAAATTGTCGCATCCACTGCGACAGTGCGACGCGCCGAGAGTCAGATTCGAGCCTTGTTCAATCGTGACCGCATCGACATCTTTCCGCCACCCGGCCCGAATCGTCGCGATTCATTTTTTGCACGAACCGTTTCACCCAGCCAGTCGAACGCTCGCATGTATCTCGGCGTGACAGGTCAGGGGAGAAGTCCCAAGAGAGTGTTCCTGCGGACTTGTCTGGCGTTGATGGCAGCAGCGCAAAGGTTATACACCGTCAACAAGGATGAGAAGCAGAACCCTGCCGATCCTGACATGACGCTGCTCGGCTACTTCAACAGCCTGCGGGAACTCGGCGGTGCTCGTCGCCTCGTTGAGGACGAAGTGAGCAATTCGCTGGTTGGCTTTGGAGAAAGAATGCGAATCGGGGAATCTGCGGGCATGTTCATGAATCGCGGGCCACTCAAGGAAGTGCTTGAGCTGACTAGCCGCGTAAGCACGGACAAGGTGGCGGATACGAAAAGGCGCTTGAAGAAGGTTTTTGGGCCAAAAGAGAAAGAGTCCGTCGATATCGCGCTGGCGACGAACATGATTTCCGTCGGTCTGGACATCACGCGACTTGGATTGATGGTCGTCTATGGTCAGCCGAAGACAAGTTCAGAATATATTCAGGCGTCCAGCCGAGTCGGTCGTGACCACACAAAGCCGGGCCTTGTGGTGACCATCCTGAATCTGAACAGGCCTCGTGACCGTTCTCACTATGAACGCTTCGGGGTCTATCACGAATCATTTTACCGCAATGTCGAAGCAACCAGTGTGACTCCGTTTAGTCCGCGAGCGATGGATCGGGGGCTTGCTGCCACCGTGGTTGCATTGGCCAGACATGGGTTGGCCCAAATGACGCCTCCGAAAGGAGCGACTCAGATTCTGTCAAAGCGTCAGGAGCTGACATGGATCTCCAACTTGATGGCTGAGCGAGCCGAAGAACACAACAAAGATCGAAGTGCTTTAGAGCGTCAGCAATTGAAGGACAACGTCTTCAAACGCTGTCAGGATCTGCTGGACGAATGGGAGCAGATTGCAGAACAGTATCGGCAGAACGGAACCACCCTGCAGTATCAATCCGAGGTCGGCTCGGCTCGAAGGCTGCTTTACCAGTTTCTCGATCCGGAGTTGGACGAAGTGAGTCCGCGGTTCCGAAAGTTCCGTGCGAATCGTTCTATGCGTGATGTGGAGCCTGAAGTGAATCTCTGGCTGCGAAATCTGGACAATGTTTCTCTGGAGGACGGCGAAGATGGGTAAAGATCGCCCCAGAAAACCTCACGGTCAGGTCCGCCGCAGTCAGATTGTCACGACATTCGGCCCTGGTGCCATGGTGGATCTGCCGAATCATTCCATCCTAATCAGCGGCCTTGATCAGTGGACTGGTGTCAATGAGGAGATTTTGGAACCGCGACTGCTGGAGAAGCTCAAGGAGCATCTGCAGTTGGACAATCTTCGCATGTTTGCGCCGCCAAGGGATTCTGGTGATTCCTTTTCGTCATCGTCCGGAGTCGTTGGCTGGCAATTTCCGGAATGGTTCGTCACGCAGGACGTTCGTCAATCGACATCGAATAGCGGTCCTCAAGTTCGGTCACGACAATTGGTGCATCGATCATCGCTTTCACGCGGCAAGTTTATTGGTGATGACAGAAAACGGCAGAATGTTGTCCCCGTTCGTTTCGTGCGTGCCTGTCGCCATGGGCACATTGGCGACATCGACTGGTATGCCTTTGTTCATAAAGATGGGTCAGTATGCCGTGCCGCTCTTTGGGTCGATGACGTTGGAACCAGCGGCGACATTACTGAGATTCAGGTCCGTTGTGAATGTGGACAGTCGCGATTGCTGAGCGAAGCTGTCGAAACCGGTGGCCATCATAAGGCTGGTGCTCTCGGATTGTGTGACGGTAGTCAGCCCTGGCTTGGGCCGTTCGCAAAGGCGCGATGTGAACAACCAAGTCGATTCCTGATTCGAACGGCCAGCAACGCCTATTTTCCTCAAAAGCTGGCCGTAATTTCGCTGCCGCCGCGAAATGAAGCCGTGGCCAAAGCGGTTGAACAGGCATGGATGTTTCTTGAGGTTGCGGAAACGATTGATGAGGTTCGGCGTGAAAGGAAAAAAGACCGAGTGGCAAAGACGCTGGAAGGAATCAGCGATGAAGAAGTCTGGAAGGAAATTGTGCGGCGGCGAAACCCGTCCGCGGAATCGTCGTCTCGACTGAAGCCCGATGAATTGAAAACCTTGATCACCTGTGATCAGGAGCGTGGTGATGACCAACCTGACGGTGACTTCTTCGCTCGGGTTCTTCCGCGTTCAGTCTGGGACGCTCCGTGGATGGCCAGTATTGAACAAGTGGTCCTCGTTCATCGATTGAGAGAAGTTGTCGCTCAGGCAGGATTCACACGTTTTGAGTCCGCGACCACAAACGTCGAAGGTGAGCTGGAGATCGGCGTGCAACCGGCACTGCTGGCTCGGGAAATCACCTGGGTGCCAGCAATTGAAAACCGAGGTGAAGGGATCTTTATCCAGTTCAAGTCTGAAGCGTTGAATGCATGGGTGATGCAGTCTGCCGTTCAACGCTACGGCACCAGCTTGCTCGCAGGCTTCGAAGTTTGGAAATCGGAACATAGGACATCTCGACGCGAATTCCCTCCTTTGCAGTATTACATGCTGCATTCACTGTCGCACATGCTGATTACTTCGATCTCGCTGGAGTGCGGGTATCCGGCCAGCTCCATTCGTGAGCGTATCTATGCGTTTGACGACGTCGGATACGGAATCCTGCTTTATACCGGGTCGCCGGATTCCGAAGGAACCCTGGGCGGATTGGTACAGGAAGGTCGCAGAATCCACGAACACTTCCGCCATGCCCTGACACAGGCAGAACTGTGTTCCAACGATCCGGTCTGCTCACAACACCAGCCCGACAACCTTCATGAGCGTCGCTTCCTGCACGGTGCCGCGTGCCACGGCTGCCTGCTGATTGCAGAAACCTCCTGTGAACAACAGAATGATTACCTCGACCGAGCATTGGTTGTGCCCACCGTCGAGAACCGCGGTGTCGAGTTTTTCAGAATGGACTCCTGACAAGGGCTGAAAGCCCTTGACCCGGTTCGAGCTACCGCTCGGAATTTCTGTGGCCCGCTCACGTTGTTCGCTTTCACAAAGAGACGTGCATCGTCCAGGCATCTGATGAAGTATGACACTGATGGATTCAACTCTGACAAAACTCAGTGATCGAAGCCTCCATCGGCTGCTGGAAGCGCTGAATTCCGGACTGCTGATGTCACCGTTTAGCAGTCTGACTTTGGCACAGTTTGTTCCGCAGGAACAATCGCACTCGCTTCTCGATGAACTCCGGGGACTACAGCAATCGGGGCTGACAGCGCCGTTGCTTGCAGCATTGATCCGCATCCTGCTTCAGCAGCGAGAGCAGATCCGTGCAGAAACCGGGCGATTAGAACTTATCATGACCGGCCCTGAACCGCCAGGGGCCATGATTCGCGACACTGGGGTCGTCGTGCGTCAGATGTTTTTGAATGCCACCCAATCAATCTGCATTTGTGGCTTTGCCGTTTATCAAGGGAAGGACATTTTCCTGTCACTGGCCAATCGAATGCTGTCCGTCCCGGATTTAACCGTCCGCATGTACCTGAACATTGAACGGCCATACGGAGATTCAGCGCCCACTGACACCCTGATCGCCAAGTTTCAGCAGCGCTTCCGGGAAACCCAATGGCCAAAAGACGTGCGACTTCCCGATGTCTATTTCGACCCGCGAGCACTTGAACACGAAGAAGCAGGCAAATCAGCCTGCCTTCACGCCAAGTTTGTCATCGCAGATTCACGCCAGGTTTTCATATCGTCAGCCAATTTCACTGAAGCCGCACAGCAACGAAACATTGAAGCGGGAGTTCTCTCTGAGAATGCATCATTGGCTGGAGAACTCAGATTGCATTTCCAATCGTTGATTGATCACGGGTATCTAAAACGACTGAGATGGCATTGACTCTGTCAAAATACGACAGTACTGTCACGATGAGGCTGCTGAACTTGTCGAGAAATCGTTTGGCGAACTGCACGGCGTGCTCCCTGATGATGCCGTGTTTTCCATCCAGCGACACAGAGCTATGGCAAGGCAGGCGGTTGCATCAGAAGCCGTCGCATGGCCAGAATGCTCCCGACCCGGACGGAGGCCAGGGCTCTGCAGAGGTGCAACCTGAGCGCCGTTCCGGGGGCACGGTATTCAGATCGTTTGGGGCCGAAGGCGGGCGGTCTTAGACCGCCCACCTTCCTTGCAACTCGATAAAACAGCCTTCGGATTTGGCACTATGCGAAAAAACCTTCGTGGCAGGACGCCACGACTGCGATTTGACAGGATGTCCTCGCGCGCAACACATCCGTGTCCGGAGAGCGGCGAAGCCGCGACTCCTCGCCTCTGGGGTGCGGGCGAAGCCCGCGTTGGGAGTGTTTTGTGGAAACTCAAATCGAAACTCAAAAAACAGGCATGGAGAATCCCCTTTGGGAACGACTGCGCGAAAGCATAGAACGTATGAATTCCAGTCACCAGAGAGGAATCGATCCGTCGGCATTGGCAGTGAAACTTGAATCCCGGGCCAAACTGCTGCGTGGACGCATGTCCGTTCAGACGCAGAAACAAACGACGCCCTACCTGACGTTCAGCAGCGGACATGAACGGTTTGGAATACCGCTCAGCGAAGTCATCGAGATTCAGGCCCTGGACCATTACAGTCCGGTTCCCGGAACGCCGCCGTTCATTGTCGGCGTCATTCCCTGGCGGGGGGCGATTCTGACGTTAATCGATCTTGGCCGCTTATTCAGAATTCAGGAAACTGGAATTGTCGACTATCATGTCTGCATCGTCGTGGACGCGTGCGAACGACGAGTGGCCTTTGTCGCTCGGGAGGTCGAAGACATTCTGGGTATTGCTGCGGACAATGTGAAAACCACACCGGACCTGCCAGGTCACGCGCCAGCCGAGTGGGTTGCCGGGGTGTATGATGGGAATCGGCTTCTGCTGTGTCTCGAACGGCTGTTGCAGGACGAGAAAATTGTGAATTGGAAAAGTGGATGAGTCTTTTCGACGATCGATTGGGAGGCCGATTGCGGCCTATCCCTCCGAAATGGCTACAGTGCGAACCGTAGTCACTCGGTCAGACAAGCGTCTTCTCAAAACAACTGATGAACCCCATTTAACGGACGAGAGACATGACTACAGGGAAAAAAATATCGCTTGGAATCGGATTGTCGCTGCTGCTGTTCGTCATGATCGGCGTGGTCGCATTACTGAATATGCTCAAGATGGTGAGCACCGCAGACAGGGTGGGGCATACGCATCAGGTGTTGGGAGAGCTCGATCGCCTGCTTTCGAGGTTGCAGGATGCGGAGATCGGGCAGCGAGGCTATTTACTGACGACCGACGAGGCCTACTTGGCACCTTACAAGAATGCGATCGAGACGATTCCGAACCACACAGAAACGCTACGAACTTTGACGTTGGATAATCCCATCCAGACGCGGCGAATCGATGACAAGCTCAAGCCGCTGGTGAAAGAGAAGCTGGCGGAACTCAAAGAGACGATCGACCTGCACAAGTCGAGTACGCCGGAAAAGGCTCTGACGCTTGTCAAAACGGATCGTGGGAAAAAGGCCATGGACGCGATCCGCGAGGTTGTGGCCGACTTGCAGGTGGAAGAGAATCGGCTGCTCGCGGACCGAGATAAGGCGGCCAAATCGTCCGCTCAGGCCACTTACCTCGTGCTCATTCTCGGAACGATCGCCGCCGTGGTGCTGAACTCGGTCGCCGGGGTGCTCATTGTCCGCAGCATTGGTCGCTCGCTTGGGGAATGTACTGCCGCAACGCAGAAACTCAGCATGTCCAGTACGGAAATCGCCACCGGTGCCCAGCAGCAGGTCACCAGCTTGAATCAGACGGCCACCTCGCTCAACGAAATCACGACGACCGCCGAAGAGTTCAAGGCCACGATGCAGGAGTTCGCCGACCGGGCCCGCGCCGTGCAGGAGGCCGCCAACGAGACCGCCAAGCAATCGGCCGAAGGCCGCACGCTGACGCAAGAGTCAGCCACGCGCATCGAACAGGTGCGAGTCAACTCGCAGGCCGCTGGCGAAAGCGTGCTCAAGCTCGCCGAGCAAATGCAACGAATCGGTGAGATCACCGCCACGGTCAACGAGATCGCCGATCAAACCAAGTTGTTGGCGCTCAATGCGTCGATCGAGGCGGCTCGCGCCGGCGAAGAGGGCCGTGGCTTCGCCGTCGTTGCCACACAGGTCCGCGAACTGGCCAATCAATCGAAAGAGGCGGCCGGACGGATCGAGTCGTTGATCTCCGGCACGCAGAAGTCGATGCAGGATGTCGTCCGGAAGATTGAAAGTGGCAGCCGACTGTCCGAAGAATCGACCGGAATCGTGCGTCGCATGACCAGCGCATTCGACGAAATCGCCCAGGCGATCCAGCAGACGACCAGCGCCATGGGGCAGATCAGCACCGGTGCCAAGCAGCAGGAAATGGGCATCACGGAATTGGTCAGCAGCATCACCGAGATCGACAGCGCGTCCAAAGAATCGCTGGCCTCAGCGGAACAGACGCGGAAGGCAATCCTCTCCATAGACGAACGAATCAAGCAATTGGATCAGACAATGGCAACGTTTTAGATTTCAAATCTTAAATTTCAAATCTCAGATTTCCAAAATGTCCGACACCGTACTCGACATCTTTCGCGAAGAAGCTCGTGAGCACCTGAGTGCGCTCGAAAGGATTTTTCTGGACTTGGAGGCTGCTCCGCCGGAGAAACGGCGAGGACTCATCGACAGCCTGTTCCGACACGCTCACAGTTTGAAAGGGGATGCCAAGGCGGTCGGATTACTCCCGCTGAAAGCTGCGGCACAGGTCCTCGAAGATCAGTTAGATTTACTTCGCAGTGCGCCGGAAGAAATGACTTCCAAGCACATCAGTCAGGGGCTTTTGCAGTTTGACACGGTGCGTAAGGCGTTCGAAACCTGCAGCGGCATTGCCGACCCCGAAATGCCAGGCGACAACTCAGGATCATCCTCGTCGAATTCCGTGGCTGTTCAGCCTGCTCCGGCGGCACCACAAGCATCGCCGTCAGCAATTGTCTCTTCCGTCGATTCATCTGCAGCTGCATCGTCAAATCGCAGTCGCAAATCGCCAGGTGAAGAAGCCTTCACTGTCCGGGTTTCCTCCGAACGACTGGATCGGATGCTGAACTTAGCGGGTGAGGTTCGCATCGCGCAGCGTTCCACGGAAGCCGTTCAGGTCCGATTGGCAGATTTGGTGGATCATCTGGACGTGGTGGTTCACGACCGTAAGTATCATGCTTCGGAAGAGGTAGCACAGGCATTTGAATTTGCTTTGGATCAGGTGCGGCGCATCGCCAGCGACGTACATCATCGTCGAGTCGGCGAAGAATTGCTGATGGAGAGCCTGCAGGCAGAAATCCGAGAGGCGCGACTGTTGCCTTTGCTGATGCTGACCGAATCGCTGCGCCGAGCAGTTCGCGATCTTTCACAATCGCTCGGAAAGCCGATACGGTATGAAGTCGATGTGGGACAGATTCTGCTCGACAAAGCGGTGATTGAAGAGCTGAAAGATCCGCTGCTGCACTTAATTCGCAACGCCGCCGATCACGGTCTGGAGACACCGGAAGCTCGGCGACTGAGTGGTAAGCCGGACGAAGGTGTCATTTGCATTCGCGCCCATCAACAAGGTCCTGCCGTGCGGATCACGGTCACCGACGATGGTCGCGGAGTTGACTTCGATCGGATTCGGGCGCGGCTTCGGAACAGCGGCGAAGTCAGCGAAGTCGAATTGCCGAATCTTTCGGAACGAGACCTGATTTCGTACCTTTTCCAGGCAGGTTTCACCACCTCGACTGCGGGCGATGTCTCCGGCCGCGGGGTTGGACTGGACGTCGTCGTGGACGCCGTCCGCAGGTTGCAGGGCAATGTGAGACTCGAGAGCACTTCTGCTGCAGGGACGACGTTTGTTATCACGGTGCCGGTGACGATTTCGACGATTCGCGTACTCACCGTGATCGCCGGTGGCCAGACATTCGGAATACCCAGTTCAATGGTGGTCCGCACGGGGCGGGCCGCTCGCAAAGATTTGTGCGAACTGCAAGGTGGCCTGGTGCTGAATCTTGACGGCGAGCCGTTGCGCTGGACACAACTGAGTGAACTGTTGGGACAATTGTCAGCACGTCAGATCACCAATGACGAGTCATGCCCGTATCTGATGATCGCACAGGCAAACGGTCGCATTGTTGTCAGTGTGGACGATGTCGAGGACGAATCCGAGGTCCTGCTG
>JANOUN010001269.1:0-1570 GCA_031416875.1 Planctomycetota bacterium
ACCAGAACCGAACAGCCCGGCGTGAGTCGAGGCCATCATTCCGGCCAGCGCGAATGCTGCACTGAACATCCTGATCCATTTCATCTTCGCATCTCTCCTTCTCAAGGAAATCGTTCCGTCAACCACCCTGATTGCCAGATGACCGTCCAATTACCTTCGGCAAACCGTTACCGAATCCCTCGACCTGCGGCGGGAATTAATTCTCACCTCGTTAGCACGTCGCTGCTACTCAGAGTTCCGGACATTTGGACAGGCTTTACAGTCGCTGATTTCGCTCATGTATCGTTTGGTAGTCATGATCTCCGTGATCCTGACATACCTCTGCAGTCCGAGGGCTGGATGAGCTATCGTCGAAGGAAAATACTCGTCTTGAGTTTCCAGAGGTCATTGCCAGCTAAATAGTTACAGCGTTTCTTGCGCTTCCCGCACCGGTCGTAGTGGTTGGGAAACCTGCATGTAAAGAAATCGCCCGAAAACTCAGCCTGGACTCCCAGGTCGTGTCACTCTGGCAGATTTGCGTAGAACTTTTCCAAAGTCGCCGGTTCTCTGGTCTTTGCGGTTTCACGTTCCGGATCGTTCACCGGAGCCAGGGGAAACGGCGTTTTCGAGTTGCCAGTGAGGAAAACAGCGTTCTCCCCGGACGGAACTGGACCGCGTTCAGAATGAGATGCGGAGTTTTCTGTAGGGTGTGACAAGCGAGCAACGCGAGCGTGGGCACACCGAGGATTCAGCGCAAATGTGGTGTGCCTTTGCAGCTTGCCAGCTGCTTGTCACACCCTACGAATTTCAAAACTCCGGATACCATTCTGAACCTGGGTTAGATCGCGCGCGATTTATGGGACGTTTGATGAGATGCCGGGCGGGAATACCTGATTCGGCAGGATTTGGGACACTGACGTCAGTCACGTTGCCACGATGTGCGATCAACCGTGATCATGATCGTGTGACCCGTCGCACACATGTTCAGCATCCCAGGAACCGAACGGATCTTCCAGTCTTTCCCACGACGACGGGCCGGACTGCATTTCACTGTCGGTCAGCAGGCACTCATTCAGAGCATCCCTAACCGCGGCGGCGTCCACATCCTGCACGATGAGCACCAACTCCTGGCGTCGGTCTCCCCAGACTTCGTCCCAGACAGAGTCGAGTTCTGCGAGCAATTCCGGATCGTCGGTCGGCCATTCTGCGCGCGACGTCTCGGCCCACCAGGCTCCGCCGGGTTCTGCCGCCAGCACCTGTCCCACATGTGACCAGAATCCGGCCATCGCGTTTCTGGACGCAAGCCAGAAGTAGCCCCTCGAACGCAGGATGTTCGGAGTGTGCTCGCCTTCCATCCAGAAATCCCAGAACCGCTGCGGATGAAATGGCCGACGGGCTCGGTACACAAAACTGGAAACCCCATTCGCGTCAGAGTCACTTGCTGCGCTGCCATCCAGCATTGACTGCCATGCATCAGCTCCGGCAGCCCATTCCTGTTGGTAACGTCCTGTGTTGACGACTTCTTCAACCGGCACCTCACCATGTTGAATTGCCAAAACGCGAGCGTTCGTATTCAGTTTCCTCAGAAGCG
>JANOUN010001270.1:0-14621 GCA_031416875.1 Planctomycetota bacterium
TCGACACAGTCGAACACCGGCTGACACATCAGCAACATCCCCGGACCACCACCAAATGGCTTGTCATCGACCTGCCTTCGAACACCAGGAGCGAACTCCCGGAAATTATGCCGCTGGATATCCACCAGCCCGCGCTCAATCGCGAGTTTCAGGTGCCCCTGTCCGAGATAGCTTTCGAACATCTCCGGAAACAGGGTGAGGATATCAAACCGCATAACACTATTCCGCAGCAGCGGGTTCTACCGGTTCAGCTGCTTCCGCTGGCGGAGCGACCTCTTTGACCTTTGGAGCGGTCAGGGGAGGTGGTGCCTGGGCCTTGCCGAATTTGTTCTGCCTGACCTTGCGGATCAGGGCGTTCACCTTTTCGCTGGGCTGAGCGCCCACCGACATCCAGTAATCGACGCGTTCCATGTTCAACTTGACGCGCGCGGCTTTGTCGTGAACCATCGGGTCGTAAAATCCGACTTCCTCAATCGCCTTGCCGTCACGCTGAACTCGCGAGTCCATCACGCAAATACGGAAGAACGCACGGTGCTTGCGTCCCATCTTTTTCATTCGAATTCGAACTGCCATTGGTACTCCTGAACTGACAAAAACTAATGACCCAACGTCCGTAGCTGAACTCGTCAGAGTTCAGGAACACAACCGAATTCTCACGAATCCGGCTACAAGTCGAGGTTTTGAATGACGCTTTATCGTTTACGATTTCGCTTCTTCGCCTTTTGTGCTTCTTTTTTCTGCTTCTTCTTCTTATCGCGCGCCTCATCCCTGTCGAGCGGACCGCGCTGGCTTCGCATTTTCTTTTCCATCAGCTCCGCACCCGGATTCATGAAGCCGCCGTCCGCCAGGCCTTTGACAGTCTTCATGCGGTCACGAAGACCCATGTTCGACATGCCCTGCATCATTTTTCCCATCGCGGAAAAGTCTTTGAGCAGTTTATTGACGTCGGCCGCCTGAACTCCGCTGCCTTTCGCAATTCGATGGCGACGACCACGGTCGATCAGGTCCGGATTCTGGCGTTCCCTGAGCGTCATCGAGTTGATGATGCCTTCAATCCGCCGCATATCGTCTTCAGGGTTCATGTCGCCCAGCTGATCGACGACGGCCCCCATCCCGGGGATCATTTTCATGATGTCCCGCATGGAGCCCAGCTTTTTGATCTGCCGCATCTGCATGCGGAAGTCATCCAGCGTGAACTTACCCTGCTGCATCTTTTCCTGCTGACGCAGCATGTCCTCTTCGTCGAATTCCTTCTGAGCTTTCTCGAACAGCGACACAATGTCGCCCATGCCCAGAATTCGACCGGCCATGCGGTCGGGATGGAATTCTTCCAGTCGGTCCAGCTGTTCGCCGACTCCGATGAATTTGATCGGTACGCCGGTCACGGCTTTCACGCTGATCGCGGCCCCGCCGCGGGTATCACCATCCAGCTTGGTGAGAATCACGCCGTCCAGTTCCAGCGCATCATTGAACGCTTTTGCGCTGTTGACGGCGTCCTGACCGGTCATCGCGTCACACACCAGCAATGCCTGATCCGGACTGACGCTGCTGTCGATCTGCTGCAGCTCCTTCATCAGCGCGGCATCGACATGCAATCGACCGGCAGTGTCGAGGATCACGACATTCGCGCCGACGCGCTTGGCTTCTTTGACTCCGTTGCGACAGACCTGCACGGGATTACTGGTCGTAGGGTCTTCGGCGTACACCGGACAACCCACCTGGCCGCCGATGACCTTCAGTTGCTCAATCGCCGCCGGACGCTGCAAGTCGGCCGCGACCAGAAACGGAGACTGGCCTGCTTCTTTCAGCCGCCGCGCCAGCTTGCCACAGGTGGTCGTCTTGCCAGATCCCTGCAGACCGCACATCATGATAATGCTGACCCCGTCGCGCTTCAGCGCCAGCGAATGATCCACCGGCCCCATGAGGCTGATGAGCTGCTGGTGCACAATCCCGACAATCTGCTCTTCGGGACGCAGCGACTTCAGTACCTTCTCGCCAATCGCCAGTTCGGTCACATTTTTGACAAAGTCTGTGACGACATCGTACGCAACGTCGGCCTCCAGCAGAGCCTTTCGGACCTGCTGCATCCCGTCGCGGATGTTGCCTTCGGTGATCTTTCCGGTTCCCCGGAAAGCCGAAAAGGCTTTACCCAGACTTTGTGAAATGGTTTCGAACACGACGAAGTAATACTTTTAGGGAAAAAGGGTGTCAGAACTACTCGGGATTCCGGCAATCGCCATGCGATCAGTCAACGTAAGCTCATATATCTCAATGACTTACGCAAATCGCCAGCGCGCGAACACAGCAGCAGTGGACTCTGCGCGCACAATAGGCCGGAAAAATCGAAACGCGGATCATATCGCCGCCCTTGGTCGCTGACAAGCCGTTCATCCCGTTTGCCCGCGTTTGGGGCGATTTCAGATATGGAGCCTCGCTTGCGGCCTGTTGTTTTGAGGTGGGATAAGCTTCCAGCTTGTCAGGTTTTCTTAAAAAGCACTGAGTTTTCATACCGCGAAGGCAAGCTGGAAGCTTACCCACGTAGAATGCAGATTAATTCAACACCGGCCTTGACCCGAGCCAACAGCGCGGAATCGCCCGGGAACCTGGCCGTCGGCTCGGATCAAACGATTCAACCAACAGGTCGCCACTGTCATTCGGTGACCAGTCACTGGTACTCCCACGTTATCATGGAAAAACCGCTGATTTCCTGCCGACCGTTCGGATGAAAGTGGCGGGTCCCACGCTAAGATATGGGAAATTGCAATTGGTTTCCTGTATTGCTTGCAGAGATCTATGACGGTTGCCAGCCCAAATGCTTCTTCCGATGCTGTGACGAGACTCCGAATTCCACGAAGTGAAGGGGTGCCCGGTCGCTCGTTCTTTGGACGAATACTTCGATTCATTCTCTTGATGATTGTGGTGGTCGTCCTGCTGGCCGGGGGAACGTTCCTGGCTCAAACCAGGGGCTGGCTCCCGAACATGGATCGAATCCTGGAGTCTGTCCGTCCGAAGCCTGAGGTACGAGTTTCCATTGTCAGTGCCGAAACCGGACGCTCTGCGGATGCAACTGTCGTGGCTACCGGTTACGTGAAGTCTCGTCAACAGGCCCGCATCGGCGCGCGGGCGACGGGGCGAATTGAACTGGTCAATGTGGAGGAAGGCAGCAAGGTTCAGGCGCATGATGTTCTGGCTGTGCTCGAACACGCCGATCTGGACGCCTCTCTGGCTGCAACCAAAGCCGTGGCCGCCCGATCCCGCAGTGAGTTGCTGGAGCAGGATGTCGAGATCCGGCGAACCCGGAAAGTTCTCGATCGGGCTCAAAAGTCTCTCGCTGCAAAATCGATCGCCGCTGCAGAGTTTGATGCAGCCGAAGCGGCCCATGACGCCGCAGTGACGCGTAAGGCTTCACTCGAAGCGGCTCTCCAGCTGGCTGAAGCGCGGGTTGAGGAGGCCGAACAGCTTCTGGAAAATATGTTCGTGCGTGCCCCTTTTGCCGGGACTGTCATTTCCAAAGACGCGGAACTGGGCGAATCGATCATGCCCGGCGGGATGGGAGAAGCGTCGGGGCGTGGTTCCGTCGTCACGATTGCAGACCTCGACCATCTCGAAGTGGAATGTGATGTCAAAGAAGATTTTATCAGCCGCGTCACTGAGGGGCAGCAGACCGAAGTGGCCGTGGATGCTGTGCCTGATCGCCGTTATCAAGGCAAGGTTCGCAAGATCATTCCGATGGGTGATCGGGCTCGAGCGACCGTCAAGGTGCTGGTGGAAATCCTGGATGCCGACGGGCGTCTGTTTCCGGATATGAGCAGTACGGTCTACTTCCTGTCGTCCGCCACAGAAGTCCAGAACCAAAACGAGAAGCCGCGAATCTTCTGCCCGAACGATGCCCTGCACACTGAGGGTGTCGAGAGGTTTGTCTGGATCGTGACCAGCGACGATCGACTCAGAAAAGTGATCGTGGAGGTCGGTGAAGAAAAGGAAGATCGCTCCGAGATCCTGCAGGGTCTGAGCGGCGGTGAGAACGTGGTTGTCAGCCTTCCGATGGAATTCAAAGAAGGAATGCTGGTGAAGACCGCGCAGTAGTTGGAAGAAATCAGAGAAACTGGTGTGTTGCGCTGGCGCTGCACACATCCTGCTTGAATCATCAGGCGAGTGTTGCTCACTGAGAATTGTCAGAACGGGAGTTGTTGAGTGTCCAATTTGAATGCGGGTGAAACCGTCGTCGTCGTGCAAGATGTTTGCAAGGAATTCTACCGTGATCAACTCACGATTCCTGTCCTGAGCGGAATCAATCTGCAATTGTCAGAAGGGGACTATCTGGCGCTGATGGGGCCATCGGGTTCCGGCAAAACGACGCTGCTGAATCTCATTGCGGGGCTGGATCGGCCGACTTCAGGCGACGTGGTCGTCTGCGGCCAGAACCTCGGCCAATCGTCCGAAGGCGCACTGGCCAAGTGGCGTTCGCGGCATGTGGGCTTCATCTTTCAGATGTACAATCTGATCCCCGTGCTGACGGCCTGCGAAAATGTCGAATTGCCGCTGACGCTGACGTCATTGTCCCGTCGTCAGCGAGATGACCATGTCAAAGCCGCTCTGGAGGTTGTCGGCCTGCAGGACCGAATGGATCACTATCCGCGGCAACTGTCGGGCGGTCAGGAACAGCGCGTGGCGATCGCTCGGGCGATCGTGACAGACCCGACACTCCTTGTCGCCGACGAACCCACGGGCGACCTCGACGCACGGTCTGCGGCAGAAATTCTGGATTTGATGCACCGCCTCAATACGGAGTTTCGCAAAACCATCGTCATGGTAACTCATGATCCGCACGCCGCGGCTCGCGCAAGGCGTATTCTGCATCTGGAGAAAGGTCTGCTGGTCTCCGATGACGTCGGCAGTCGCATGAAGGAAGCTGTGCAATGAAGACATTCAAATACATCTGGCGAAACATCCGGCGAAATCCGATTCGCAGCCTCCTGACAATTCTGTCCGTTGGTTTCAGTCTCGCGCTGATGACGGTGCTGTATGGTTTTTTGGCATCTCAGGAAACATGGAAGAACGGTGCCGCCCAGGCAAACAGAATCGTCGTCATGAACATCCAGGGATTCAGCGGGAAGCTTCCGATTTCCTCTGTCGAAGATATTCGATCGACAAAGTTCGTCGCCGCGGCCGTACCGTTTGCATGGTTTGGAGGTTCCTACCAGGACGAGCAAATGCCGTTTGCGCAATTTGCCACGGATCCGGAACATGTCTTTGACGTCTGGCCAGAGTTCTCAATCCCGCCCGAGCAGCTTGAGGCGTTCAAAGCGAATCGGCAGGGATGCGTGCTGGACCGGCGTATTGCCGAACGGCGTGGCTGGAAAGTCGGTGACCGAGTCCCGTTGAAGGGTGCGATTTATCCATTTGACCTGGACCTCGAAATCAGCGGAATCTTTGATGCACCGAAGAACACAGATTCGCTCTACTTTCACTGGCACTATCTGAATGAAGGCTTGAAGCAGCAGAACTATCCGAACATCGACAATGCCGGAACAATCTTCGCCCGCATCTCCAGTTCAGACGCCATTCCCGCCGTTATCAAATCCATCGACGACAAGTTTGGGAGCTCTGACACACCGACTCGAAGTCAGACGGAGGCTGCTTTTGCTCAGATGTTTGTGGATATGCTGGGCAACGTGCAGGTGCTGATTCGCAACATCGGACTGGCCGTTGTCTTTTCACTTTCGCTGGTAACAGCCAACTCCATGGCGATGGCGATGCGGGAACGCGTGACCGAGATTGCGGTGCTCAAGGCGATTGGCTTTCCACGATCGAGAGTGCTGTTCATGGTCCTCGGAGAAGCGTGTGCCATCGCGATGCTGGGAGGGTTCCTGGGTGTTGGCCTGGGATGTCTGTTTCTGCAGGGCATGAACAGTCTGATGCCCCAGTTCTTTCCGTTCACGGTGATGGAAATGCTGGGACCCTGGATCAGCTACGGCCTGATCGCAGCTGCGTTTCTGGGACTGACCAGCGGAATCGTGCCGGCGATTCGAGCCGCTCAGATGTCCGTCATTGATGGTCTTCGACGCGTTGCCTGATTTACCTTTGACCAAAGTCGCTGAGTCATGATTCCTGCCAAATATAATCTTCGCAATCTCCGCGTCCGCTGGATGACAACGCTGCTGACCGTCGTCAGTACCGGGCTCGTCGTCTGGGCCTCCGTTCTGTGTTTTGGTCTGACGGACGGCCTGCAATACGCGCTGAAAGTCACAGGGCATGAACTCGATTTGATCGTCCTCAGGAAAGGTGCCACCGACGAGATCAGCAGTGGCGTCGAACAGAAGGTGGCTCGCGAAATTGCTTCGCTGCCCGGCATTGCAAAAGATGAACAGGGGCAGCCGCAGTGCTCGGTGGAGTTCGTCACAATCCTCACAAAACCGCGCCGCAACAACGGCGGCACTGTCAATCTGATCGTACGCGGTCTGGAAAAAGTGGGTCGCACTTTGAGACCAGGCTTCCGAATTGTGGAGGGCCGTGACGTTGAGCCGGGAAAGTTCGAAGCCATGACCAGCCGCAGCATGGCCGCCCGGTTTGAGAACCTGGCGATCGGCGAGAAGATTGAAGTGAATCGCCAGTACTTTGAGATCACAGGATATTACGAAGCGGCCGGAAGTGCCGCAGAGTCAGAAGTCTGGACGGACCTGCGCGACCTCACGATCGCGCGAAAAACCCCGGCAGCCGTCAGTGCCGTTTGTCTGCGCGCGGAATCGCCGGAACAGCGGGATGCGCTGATTGCACTCCTGGCCGATGACAAACGATTTCAACTGAATGCCATCCGCGAAACCAGGTACTTCGAAGATCAAATGAACCAGGCCAATGCCGTCCAGTACATTGGCTATATCATCGCTGGCTTCCTGATTTTTGGTGCCATGTTCGCGGCCGCCAACACGATGTACGCCGCAGTGGCAAGTCGTGCCCGGGAAATCGGAACCCTGCGCGCCCTGGGCTTCCCCCAGGGCAGTATCCTGTTGTCGTTTCTCTTTGAATCGGTCGTGCTGTGTTGTCTGGGCGGTCTGGTTGGATGTCTGGCAACACTGCCATTCAACGGCCTCTCGACGGGTACTGCGAATCAGTTCAGCGAAATCACATTTTCATTCCGCTTCGGCCCGCGCGTCCTCGCGCAAGGCGTGATGCTCGCGCTGGTCATGGGCGTACTCGGCGGACTCCTTCCCGCCATCCGCGCCGTCCGATTGAACATCATCACCGCACTCCGAGAACGCTGAATTCTCGCGATTGCCCACCGCTGCCGTTGATCCCTGCAGCGTGTATCGTGCGACAGTCAGATAAACCTCCGCTCAAAAACGCAATCACCCCCGGCCATCGTCATCTATGTAAGACGCCTGACCATGCAGCATTTGAAAACCAAAGCGGCGATAAGTCGCCGCACTCCAAAAGTTCATCCCCTGTTGCAGGATGAGCGTAGATCAGTGTTCCACAAAAATTCCGATGCCGTGTTCCGTAACTTGACTCTCTGAGTCGAGCTCTCTCCCGCATTTTCCTGCCCCCATTTTTCTGCCAACTCCCACTCTGTGCTTCCTTCCGTGTCGTCTGTACTGTTAACAGTTGATTTCTTGTTGTGCCGCGAAGATGATCAGCTTGCTCTCAACAGAAGGTGGGGCGGGTGCGACAAGAATATGGGTGACAGAAAAATGAATCGCAGAATGAAAATATTTTTTGCTCCGATTTTTCTGTCACCAATTCTTCTGTTACCTGTGTCACTGCGTCCCGGCTTTAACCAATGGGTTGCGGTCGAAGCCCTCGCTGGGAAATCCGTGGTTCAAAATGTTCTGCATTTCCTGCGATTCACCATCACACGTTGCAGCTCGTCCCCAATCTTCTTACCCAAAATTTTCTTGCCTGCAACTTGCCCCATGAGCGTGAATGCCCCGCACTTTGAAGTGCGATGACTCGTCGTCGCTTTCTTTTCATCGATCGCGGCCCACCGGTCATTTCGCGTCACACAGACGAACCGCCACGCAAAACGCGATCGACGCGCCGCTCTTCGACGCAGGCGACAACTGCGCGAACCGGCGCGAACCGAATCGCAGGCGCATGGAAAGTCGAAGTGACACGCCCTTCGTCACGTTGTAGACTCAGTCGTCCCGCTGAGTGACCTCGAAGGCCGATAGCTGACAGGAGTAGATCATCATGGGGAAGCCAGCTCGGCCACGAATCACCGACGACGTTGCTTCCAACGTTGCCTTGCTGGAAACATTTTGGCGACGTACTCCGTTTCACGACATGGAAATCACTTCAATCGAACGCGTTGCTGGACGAGTTATTATCTCGGTGGGCCGCTACATTCTCGTATTGATTGGCGTAACTCGCTACGATCCAAAGCTGAAGGAAATGCCCGACGGTTGGTTGTATGATGCGATAGACACGACAATTGATCCACGCGTATTGACCGTGGAGACTGAATCCGGAGAGTTTTCGGTTGCGTTCCGCAACTTGCATTTGATTCGTGCAGATGACTACGCAGTCCTGATACCCCAACTCGACAATTAACAGGGCGAACAAAAAGATCCAGCGGAGTTGGCGGCTGCTGTTTCTGACATGGCAAGTCAGTCAGCCAGTCGGCTGAGTGTCTTCGGCGATACATTGAGCATTCGGGCAAAGACTCGCTGAGACATCGCTGTTTGAGCCCGCACTTTTGTCAGCGTTTCGGCATCAATTTCCGGCGGAGGATCAGGGATGGAGACGGTCAGGCTGCCGCCACATTTTGCAGCACGATCTCGGCGAACTCTCTGAATTCGCTGGTCAGACCGCAGAGACATTGGTCACAATACCCGTCGCTGTTCTGCCTTGCTCTCCCGAGAGCACACGATGAGCCATCTCAAGTCTTTGCTGTGAGTTGCCATGTCCCTGAGTTGCCATTGCCCGGCATTGATCATGTTGATGCTGTTCACCCAAACCATCGTGGCGGTGGCGTCTGATGATGCACAGACCGTTCGCGATTCCCGTCCGCCGTCGTTTCGCAATGACGTAATGGCGGTTCTGGCTCGGTCCGGTTGCAGTCTTGGCACGTGTCATGGCAACCAGAATGGCAAGGGTGGCCTGAAACTGTCGCTGCGGGGCCAGGATCCTGAGGCCGATTTTATCACGCTCACGCGGCAACTGGCGTCGCGACGTGTCAATGTGCTGATCCCGGACGACAGTCTGCTGCTTCGCAAACCGTCGATGCAGGTACCGCATGAAGGTGGCCGTCGATTTTTTCCCGACGCGCCGGAGTATCAGATTCTGCGCGACTGGATTGCGGCCGGGATGCCCGCCGATGCAGATTCAGTTCCGCGCTTGGTTCGACTGGATGTCGCGCCGACAGCCATCACCCTGCATGAACCACAGCGTGCGACGCCGTTGAAGGCGACCGCTGTTTTTTCAGACGGCTCAGAACGCGACGTCACATCGCTGGCCGTCCTGGAATCATCCGATCCTGCCGTGCAGATTTCCGGGGATGGCATGGTGACGTTTGCCGAATCGCGATCATCGCGTCAGACATCTGTGACTGTCCGTTATCTGAACAAGCAGACGACCGCACGGATTGAATTCGTACCAGCTCGTTCTGGTTTTGTGTTCGCCTCCCCGGCTCCGAGCAATCTCATCGATTCGCCCGTCTTCGCTCAGTTGCAGCGGTTGCAGATCAATCCTTCGCAAGTCTGCGATGACACAACGTTTCTGCGGCGCATTTATCTGGACGTCACCGGGCGACTTCCCACCGTTCCGCAGGCTCGCGAGTTTCTGGAATCGACTGACGCGAACAAACGCAGCGGCCTCATTGATCGCCTGCTTGCATCGCCCCAGTTCGTCGATTTCCAAACACTCCGCTGGGCAGATCTGCTGCGTGTGGAAGACAAGACACTCGACGCAAAAGGCGTGGCAGTTTTCTATCGCTGGATCCATGACAGTGTTGCGACAGATAAACCGCTCAATCAGTTCGCTGCAGAAATCATCGCCGCCCGGGGCAGCACATACACTGAACCGCCCGCCAACTTTTACCGCGCGCTGCGGACGCCGGAAGAGCGCGCAGAATCGACGGCTCAGGTGTTTCTGGGTGTCCGCCTGCAATGTGCCAAGTGCCACAATCATCCTTTCGATCACTGGACTCAGGACGACTACTACAACTGGACGAACTTCTTCGCGCGCATCGATTACAAGATTATCGAAAACAAGCGCCGCGATGAAAACGACAAGCACGAGTTTGACGGCGAACAGATCGTCTTCATAAAAGACGAAGGCAACGTCAGGAATCCGACGACCGGCAAGACGGCCGGATTGCGATTTCTCGGCGATGGCGCGAATCCAACCGCCGATGACAAAGCCTCGGATCGGCTTCAAACGCTGGCGAAATGGCTGGGGTCCTCTGACAACCGGCGCTTCGCGGCGACGCAGGCCAATCGCATCTGGTTCCAGTTGTTGGGCCAGGGCATCGTTGATCCGATTGATGATTTTCGGTCGACGAATCCCGCCTCCAATCCTGAATTGCTGGATGCCCTCACACAGGAATTTGTCACCCGCGGCTATCATGTTCGAGAGCTGATGCGATTGATTCTGAACTCGCAGACGTATCAACTGTCGTCAGAGCCCAATGAAACCAATGCGGACGACGTGACGTCGTTTTCTCACGCGATTCCTCAACGCCTGACGGCGGAACAGACGCTGGACGCGATCAGTCAGGTCCTGGACGTGTCTGCAAAATTCGGCGGTTATCCCGATGGCACGCGAGCCGTCCAGCTGGCCGGCGTGCGGAATGGCGGCCATCGCTACAGTCGCCCTGAAACAGGCGACAAATTCCTGGCTCTGTTTGGCAAGCCCAGTCGACTGCAGACCTGCGAATGTGAACGCACAGGGGAAACGACTCTGGCTCAGACGATGGAAATGGTCAGCGGCGAACTGATTACGGAACTCCTTCGAGACCCGGAAAATCGCGTGGCGGATTCTATGCAGTCGAGCGAAACGGCTACCCGGTTTATCGACAATTTCTGGTGGTCTGCCCTCAGTCGTCCACCGACAAATGAAGAGGCCGCCTCCATGCTGGAACATGTGACGAAGAGTTCCGATCCGAAGTCTGCTCTGCAGGACATCGCCTGGGCTGTGCTGAATTCCAACGAGTTTCTGCTGCGACGCTGATGTGAGCCCGCCGCACTTATTCCGTTGCAGGCTCGGAGCCCGCTGTTCCTGGTTCAGCAACTGGCGATTCTGGGGCCGACGAAGGCGGGGCGGGAGTTTCCGACCCACTGACTGCAGATGCATCCTTCGCGGCTGGCGGGGTCACGTCCACCGTCCTGGAACATCCGATGCCAACGCAGGCAAGCAAGAGAAAGCACAACAAAGATTGTCGCATACTGAGTTCCGTCGTCGAATTGCGGCTGAATCACGAATTTGAGCGCAGAAAAGTCTAACAGCTACGGACGAATTGACGAGCGGTGAGCATCAGCGCTGGTGCTCGGGCGTGCTGTCGTGGATTTCGGTGAGTGTGCAATCCATGTTGATTTTCGGGAGGGCGACGCCCAGGCTTTCACATTGTGCCGCGTTGCGGCAAACCGCTCCGGCCACACGATCCGTGCCGACGGAACAAAACCCGGATAACTCAGACGCCCTCAAGAACCCGACTTTTGCGCAGCCCAGTCTCACCCTACTTTTGTGGAACCGATTCTGCTGCGGGTGTGGAACCTGGTGTCAGGGCAGCCTTCAGTACATCCGTCTGGTCTGCATAATCGTGCACCGTCGATGCCGGATAATCATGCGTCAGCCAGCGAACCAGCAGAATGAGATCTTCTTCCGACATCTTCTGCGGCGAATAGGCCACCATTCGATTTTTCGAACCGTAGTGTCGCGCAGCATCCGGGTGACGGATGAAATCTTTTAGCCATGCCGCCGATCCGTACTTTGCCAGTGTTGGATAACTTCCTGCGGCGGAGTCATCCGGCTCGACTGGAAAAGCCTGCCCGATGGTGTCGTGGCAACTCGCACAGGATGTATCCTTCAGCGCGCCGTTCCATGACCCGTTGATCGCCAGATCGCGGCCTTTTTCTACCAAAACAGAATCATACGTCTCTCCGACATGTCCGGCTTCAGCGGCAAGGAATTCGACCAGGGCCTGCACATTGGCGGCATTGTCCGCAGACTTCAATGCATCGAGATTGCCGCTGGTCCAGTCAGCCATTTCAGAACTGTCAGGATTAACGTAATCGATGCTTTCGCCTGCAGCGGCCTTCGCCTGCGCTTCGCGAAACCATGTCGAATTCTTCATCCACGCGAAGTGATTTGAGTAGTCCGTTACAACTGCCCTCATCCAGTCACGACTGCCAAAAGATCCCAGATCAGCTGCAGTAGGCGAGGCGATGACGGGTGGATCGCTTTCTGTCTTGCCGGCTTCCGTCACCAATGAACCACGTCCGTCATGGCCATTGTAACGATGACAAACTTTACAGTGTTGTTCAAACAATCGCGGTCCCTGAGTGAACGGGTCTTTGCGGAGAAGCGTGACGGCTCCCTCGACGGGAATCTTGTCCGGCCCGGAAGCGAGTTCCATCGCACGCTGCCCGTCGCGATGAGCTTCCGTCAATGCTGCCTGATGATCCTTGTTGTTGGCGTCTTCATAAAATGCCATGACCGTCAGAACGACCACACCGAGCGCCAGAGCCCAGATGAAGGCTTTGTTGAGCGTATGACCGACATTACCGAACACCTTCGCTGTGATGGGCATCATGGTGATGATCCCCATGATGATTCCGGGTACGATAATCGCGCCAAACGTCACGCCAAGGGCGTCGACGGCATGAAACTTCAGGAAACGAAACAGAAACAGGAAGTACCATTCCGGTCGGGCGGCATCAAATTTCACGGCCGGGTCTGCCGGTGCATTCATTTCGGCTCCGCGAAACACGGCCAGCAGCAGCACAACAGCCAGTACGGCCAGGCAAGCCACGGTGTCTTTCAGGACCTGATCCGGCCAGAACGTCGTTTCCGGAGCGCGGTTTGGATCATGCACCGTCAGCCCGTGACGGCGAAACACGTAAATATGCAAACCCAAAAAACCGACAAGCAGCGTCGGCAGAATTCCGGCGTGCATCGCAAAGAAACGTGTCAGCGTGAGATGCCCATAATCCGAGCCACCCTGGGCCAGAATCTGAACCTCACGACCGACGCCAGGCGTGGCACTCATGATGTTCGTGGTTACCTGAGTCGCATAGTAGCCCTTCTGATCCCACGGCAGCAGATAACCGGTGAGTGACAGGCCCAGCACAATCATCATCAGCACAATACCCAGCCAGAAGTTCATCTCGCGCGGAGCCTTGTAAGCTCCATCGATGATCACCTGAATCAGATGAATGGCCATCAGCACCACCATTCCCTGTGCCGCGTAGTGATGCAGACCGCGGATAATGTTGCCCAGGAACATTTCGTGCTGAATGTAGTACACACTTTCCCAGGCCGTCCGCGTGCTGGGACTGTAAGCGGCCCATAGCATGAAACCCGTAATTACCTGCAGCGTAAACGTGAAGACCAGAGTGCTGCCCCACACATAACGCCAGCGCGCACCGCCGGGAACCCGTTCGTTGAACGCTTCATGCATCAGAGCCTTGAAGCCGGTCCGTGTTTCCAGCCAGTTAATCAATGCGATCATGGTTCCGTGTGCTTTCAAATGACGATCTTGTCTGAGGTCGCTTTCCGGAAATTCTGGAACTTCACCCAGATCTCAAGACCATTCGCATCTTTCTGGCCATTGGTCCGCATCGAAACTTCCAAAGCGTCCATGTCGCGAGGCGGGATGTCGTTTGTCTTCTTCCCATCCAGAGCAAACGCACTGGTATGACACGGGCAAAAGAAGTGGTTGTCGGCACGGATGTAGTCAACTGAACAGCCCAGATGAGGGCAGACTGAGTTGAAGGCCAGGATCGGGCCGTCACCGACTTTTCGCAGCCAGATACTGCCGACGGGAACATTCCGGAACATATTCCAGGCATCAACGAGGTCGTCGTTCACCGTGACAGACAGCGGCGTGCCGTCCTGGGGGACCGAGTCTTTCGTCACATCGAGACGAATGAAGCCAGCTTCGTCTTTTCGAGGCACGGCGCCATCGGTCGCACCACCGGACGCTGCTTTCCGTTTTCGCAGAATCGGATCCAGAAAAAACAGTCCGCTCAAAGTCGATGGCACGGCGATGATCAGAAGGCCCAGAATTGCCGTTGTCAGGTGCACCAGCATACTGCGTCGAGGTGTCTCAACGGCAGGCGGCAGATGCACGGCCGCTTCAATTGAAGTCTCAGGACTGGTTGACGTCATGGGTATTCCTGAACAAAGTCAGAGATCGCGGCAAACGCGCAGTGGCGGGATACAGGATGACGTGCGTCGGCGACGACACAGCGTCCGGGGCGGAAACGTATTTGAAAGCCTG
Organism: Planctomycetota bacterium; assembly: GCA_031416875.1. Taxonomy (GTDB): domain Bacteria; phylum Planctomycetota; class Planctomycetia; order Planctomycetales; family Planctomycetaceae; genus SXXK01. The sequence continues at coordinate 14,438 of JANOUN010001270.1, forward strand.
ACTCCGGCAAACACAACCGAGGAATCTGCGGCAGGATGTGTTGCCGGAATCTGAGAGTCCACGTGTGCGGAATGTGCGTTCGTGCATGATTCTTTCCGACACGGAACTTGCCTGGGAGTCTGTCCCGATACACCAAAACTGTGAGCCGCAAGGCGCTAGCCGCGGGTAATTCGCCTGAAAAAAC
>JANOUN010001271.1:0-9501 GCA_031416875.1 Planctomycetota bacterium
ATTGCACAATCACCTTCGCTTCGACAGTATTTCATGGCCAGGCGACGGACATGAATGTCCATCCTACATGGGATCTGTCCGCCGTCGCGCCGTTTCAGTCCTGCTCAGGCATACTGCCGCCCTGTTCCTCTTCCACCACTGTTTCCTGGACTGTTCCAGGAAGCTTGTCGGCCAGAGCCTTCAATTCAGTCAGACTCTGTTCGAGTATCCGGGACAATCGCAATCGATTCTGCTTTAATCGTGTTGCAATTGAGTCCGAAAGTGGGGCCGCACATTGCTTTGCAGTGCCGCAATCAGTCAAATTCATATGAAACGGACGGTCAAGTTTCTTACTGAGGGTGATCTTCGATGAAGCCAAACAACAGTCTAATTCCCGAATCACTGGCACTTCTGTTGGCGCTGCATCTCCTGTCCTGGCAGGCAATGGCGAAAAGTCCAGACATCCCAACACTCACGCGGGGGCCCTATCTGCAGCTTTCGACGCCGTCATCCGTATCGATCATCTGGCGAACGGTCGGTGAGACTCAGCCTGTGGTTCGATACGGACTCGATCCGGCAAGCCTTGATCAGACATTGCCAGACCCATCCATCCTGGTGAGGCGCGTTCCGAAGGACGGCGAGATATCGAACGACCTCAGCCTTCATTCTGCGCCCGCCGGAACAGTGCAGTACGACGCAACTCTCGTGGGCCTGAATCCTGACACCACTTATTACTATGCCATCAGCAATGGAACAACAACTCTCGCCGGTGGTGATGCGGATCATTTCTTCCGGACGCACCCTGAACCGGGCAAAGCGAAGCCCGTGCGAATCTGGGTTGTGGGTGACTCGGGGACCGGAGATGCTCGTCAGGCCGCCGTCTATCAAGCCATGCGGGATCATGTCACGAAGCAAAAGCATCGGCTGGATCTGTATGTGCATGTCGGCGATATGGCGTATCCATCGGGCACGGATGACGAATTCCAAAGAACATTTTTTGACATCTATCAACCCACTCTGCGCAACACGGTCTGCTGGGCTTCGATGGGCAATCACGAAGGAAAGACGTCAAAGGGATTGCTGGGAATTGGTCCGTATTACGATGCCTACGTTTGCCCAAAACGGGGCGAAGCAGGCGGTCTGCCTTCGGCCAGCGAAGCCTTCTATGCGTTCGATTACGCCAACGTGCATTTCATCTGTCTGGATTCCCATGACCTTGACCGTGCCCCGACCGGCGTGATGGCTCAATGGCTGCGCGCGGACCTGGAAAAAACAAAATCTGACTGGATTATCGCCTACTGGCATCATCCGCCATACACGAAGGGTTCGCACGACAGCGACAAGGAACAGCAGCTTGTTGAAATGAGAGAACTGATTATGCCGATTCTGGAAGCTGGCGGCGTGGATCTGGTCCTCACAGGCCATTCGCATATCTATGAACGTTCAATGCTGATTGACGGAGCTTACCAGACACCAACAACAGCCGATGGCGTCGTGCTTGATGACGGCGATGGCAATCCGAACGGTGACGGACCCTATCGCAAAAGCAAGGGCCTGCATGCGCATCAGGGGACTGTGCAGGTTGTGACTGGTAACGGCGGTGCCAAAGTATCCCGGCTGGGAACCTCGCCCGTGATGAAACAAGTGATCGTCGAATACGGCTCGACGATTCTGGATGTCGATGGAGACACTCTGACGGGTGTGATGGTGAATCGCAGCGGCGAATCAAGCGATCTGTTCAGCATCGTCAAGCAGGGATCCGTGGTGCCGAAAATTGTGAAGTCACCAAGAACTCTGCCTCCCTACACCGTGGCGATGGACAAGCCAAAAGTAGAGAAGTCGGGACTGACGCCCTTCCCGAAGAATGCGGTGAACCTGATTAAGCCGAACTCCGCATGGGATTACCTTGCCGGCAGCCATCCTCCAGAGAAATGGACAGCCATTGCGTTCATCCCGAACGACGCGGGCGGTTGGAAATCCGGAACGGTCGGCATTGGCTACGGCGACAGCGATGACGTGACGGAACTCAAGAATATGGAGAAGAAATTCTCGGTCGTCTATGCGCGCAGCGAATTCGAGCTGCCGCCGGGCGAAAAAGAAAAGATTGGCGAACTGGGCCTGGCGATCAGTTACGACGATGCGTTCATCGCTTATCTGAACGGACATGAAGTTCTGCGCGTCGGTGTGAAAGAAGGACATGGCGTGAACGCGAATCAGGTGGAGAGCCACGAAGCGGAAGGGTACGAATATTTTCCACTCAAGGATGCGAAACAATATCTCACGGATGACGACAACATCCTTTCGATCGAAGGCCACAATACCGATGTCGGCAGCAGTGACTTCACGCTGGATCCGTATCTTCTGGCTGTTCCGCGAGCGGTATCCCCATGAAAGACTTTCGCAGACGAATTCGGGAGAATTCTGCACAGCGCTGCCTTTTGGGGAGAGCGAAGCTCCTGCTCAGCCCTTTGCATTCCCACGATTCCGGACCATCACGGCTCGGCAGGAGCCTTGCCCTCCCGGTTTTCACGCAGACTCGTGGCACACTTTTGCCCACGGCAATTCTGATCATCATGCTGATGCTGTCCCAAAAGGCGGTCGCTCACGACGGCCCTGAGGAAGTCATTGCCACTCTGAATGCCGCGATCCTTCACAGCGGCCCCACAGCCGATCTCCTTTTCCGTCGTGCGTCCGAGTTTCGTGCCATGCGCGACTACAAACGTGCGGCGGCGGATCTCGGTTATGCCATTCGGCTGGACAGCTCGATGGAGATCGCTCGGCTTGAACTGGCGAGGCTCCAGCTGCAATTGCTGAAATCGGCTTCAGCATCCGGACGCGGCGCTACCGCATTCAATGAACCGCTGGTGACTCTCAAACTGCTGTTGCACAGCAACGATCCGTCCATCCGCATCGCCGGTCTGGCCTTGCGCGGCGAAATTCACCTCGCCGCCGGCAACTGGTCATCCGCCATTGACGATCTTTCTGCTGCACTGGAACATCGGCCGGAAGTCCAGTGGTATCTTTGGCGAGCGAAGGCACAGCAACACAGCAACCAGCACATCGCCTGTATCGAGGGACTGCGCGCCGCCAATGCGGAAACGCAAAGCCCGGTGATCAATGCCGCGTTGTGCGATGCTTTGATCGAAGCCGTTCGACACGGTACAGACTCAGACGTTTCAAACGCTGACTTGATTCGCGAAGCAACGAACATCATTGAGCTGGAACTCAGCACATCCCGCCTGAAGAGTGCGTGGCAGATTCGACACGCCGAACTTCTGTTGCTCTGCGATCACAGGCAACTCGCCGAGCTTGAGTTGCAGGCAGCGATTGAAGAACTGAACGCCCGCCTCCAGACGCAACGCCCCGATCCCGCCCTGGTTCGAGATCATGCACGAGCCGTCAAATTATTGAATCCGTGATCTACGTGGGGTAAGCTTCCAGCTTGCCATCGCGTCGTGAAAACGCCATTTGTTTTGCGAAAACCTGACAAGCTGGAAGCTTATCCCACTTTACATCAATACGCGGCCAGCGGCGGACGACTTCACCGGTATCGGGTTCAATGCGACAGCGACTGGTTGCGGTAACGCGACACAAAGTTCCGTCGTACTGAGCCGGGATGTACACGAAGTATTCCCGCTTCGTGCCGCCGCAACGGCGAGAAGCACGCCGATGATCGTCGTCACGCGATGAAAAAGTGAACTGTGGAATTCAAAGACCATCGTTCATTCCCAACAAGGACTGAAAGCCCTTGACCCAATTCGAGCTACCGCTCGGAGCTTCGTGGTCCGCTCCCGTTGGTCGCTCCTAAGATACTCGCACGGTGCGACATCTGACAAAGTGACACTCTGATTGATTCTCGGTCCAACATGCCGATCGGCGTTTGGCGAAGAAATGATTGTCGCAAAGTCCGCCCTCACTGCAAGGCAGTGGTTGCTCGTGGACCAACAACGCCTCGATCAGTCGCTCCGCCCGACCGAGGTCGTTTTCATCGTTTAACGGCAAGCCGCAGGCGTCGTCGTCACGTTGCGCCTACGCCTGCGGCGCGCCGTTAAACGAAAATGGCGCCCTGTGACATTGCTTATGTGGGGGACAGGACTGCGAGTCGCAGAACGACTTCGTCGGCATGGCCAGGCGATAAAAAAACAGCAGCCTGGGAAACAGGCTGCTGTCGTTGAATGTCGCGGTCTACGGAGAACCGTAAATCGCTGCCCGGCTTCGGCGTTCTACTCAGCCTTCTCTTTTGGCTTGTCGGCTTTCTTGTCAGCCGCCTTTTCCACTTTGTCGGCTTTTGGCTTGTCGGTCGCATCATCGTCTTCAGACTTCTCTTTGACCGCAACAAAAGCTTTCTTGAACGCCGTTGCTGCAAAGATCATTTCCAGTTTCGCATCGGCTTCAGCGCTCTGCACAGCACCTTTGCATTTTTCACAGCAGAAGTGAACGTTGACGTGGGCCACGCGAGCCGATTGTTCTTTTACAAAATCTGCGCCAGAGATCGGGCACTTCTTCTGTTTGAACTGTTTGGTCTGCACCAACTGATGATTCGCTTTGACTTCGAATTTTGCAGGTTCGGCTTCAAACGCTGCTTTGCATTTTTCACAGCAGAAATAAACTTCCTTCTCTTTGTAGGCAGTGAATTGCTCTTTCACTGCGGCTTTTCCCGAAACAGGACACTTGGCAGTGAACTTGTCTTCGTCATCTTCCTTGTCGCCGTCTTTCTTTTCGCCTTCTTCAGGCTTGGCATCTGGAGCGTCCGTTTTTTTTGACTTTGCGGCAGCCTTTTCAGCAGGCTTGTCTTTTTCGTCTGCGGTGGTTGCTGCGAGGCAGCAAACAGACGCAATCGCCAACATCAATAACATTGTCCATCGAATCATCTGACAGAGTCTCCTTGAAGAAATATTGTTGCGAGGATTCAGGCATAACTTAATGGAGTTCCCAGTGGACTCCCCTAGTTGGGTTTTCCTGCAACGTGACTGTGCACAATTTTCATCCAGTTGTCAACCCTGGCGGCTGTTTTTAGGTTGCAGAATGTCGGTAAGCCACAAACATCCACAGAATGCGTTTTTGCTGCTTGCGAACCGCCGCGAGCAAGCGGATAATTGACTGAGCACGCGTCGTCGGAAATGAGTGGGTCTGTTTTTGATCGATTGCAGAGTGCTCAAGTACGACGGAGGCTTTGCCATGAACACATTATTCGCAACTGTTTTCATTGCTTTTCCGCTTCGGCGTTCGTTGTCGCTGGCTTCGATCGTATGCGTACTGAGTTGCGGAACGCCAGGTCTGGCACAGCACCATTCTGGTCACTTTCACAGCCCGGGATTTGGCGGCATTCAACACGGCGCGGGTATGCATCATGCAAACTCTGTCGGCGGATTTCAGACGAACGGTCCGGCGATTTATGGCGGACCGGGACTGGTCCAGCAGTTTGGTGGCGGCGGGGCCTACAACAACAACGGAGTTTATAATGGATCGGGGCCGCATAATGGTCCTTACCAGTACAACTACGGTGGATTTAATGCGAACGCTCCATTGGGCGGCTTCAACGCGAGTGCTCCACTGGGCGGCTTCAACGCCAACGCTCCGCTCGGTGGCGTTTCGTTCGGAAATGGTTTTGGCACCGCGAGTTACTCATCACGCAACTTCGGTGTGACGACGTTTGGAGTGACTCACGGTGGATTCGGCGCTTTCAATTATGGAGTCGGGTATGGCGTGCCCATCATCTGGAACACGCCGGTCTACAACTACTCGCCGTCCGTGTTCGGATACGGGACAGGCATCTTCAGTCCGAATTTTTCGACCGGTAACTATCTCTCCAACGGCTATATTGGCTTCGTTCCTTCAGGGGTTTACAACGTTGGAGGCTATTCAGGCTGGCCGTACTCGACGTGCATAAATCCATACTTCCCCAGCGCGGGAATTGCTCCAACCGTACTCCTGGTGAATATGAACCTCATCGTTCAGCCTGCGGTGACATCGACAAATCCTGATTCGTTGATTGATCCTCGCTTGATCGACATGCTGGCTCCGGCTGTCGATCCGAATGCCATTCATCTCAACGGAGTTGAAGTTCCTGCAGTCCCGCAGCCGCCAGTCCCGCAGCCGCCAGTCCCGCAGCCTCCGGAGCCCGGCAATGCACCCGTCCTTCCGGATATACCTCAGTTACCGATTCCCGCGGATGGAGTCCCGGTGCTGAATGAATTCAACGCGGTGCCGCGCGAACAGAGAATCTCTTCGCTGGCGGAAAAGATTCACAGCCTGCGATATCAGGCAAGCGGCGATGATGCGTTTCACAAAGCGGACTATGCGACTGCGGACGTGCTCTATACCACAGCCATCAAGACCGCTCCGGATCGCCGCGCTCCGTATCTCCGGGTAGCGATGGTCCGAATCGCCCTCGGCGATTTCCCCAGCGCTGCCAGCTACCTGAAAGCCGGGCTGACAATGGAAAGTGATCCTTCGCGTCCGTGGTGTACGATCGAAGAACTCTATGGTCAAAAAGTCGCCGAACGTGCGCGCTCGCACGGTGGCCCGTTGTGGAACTGGCTGGCCGAACGCCCGCTGTCTGCTGATCGCCTGTTGCTGGCCGGGACATTTCAAAAATTGCGAGGCTACAATAAAACCGCCGATGAGATGCTGGCCCTGGCAAGCCATGAAGGTCAGGAAGCAACTCTGGTCTCTGAAGTAATGCAGCTCGCAGCAACCGACATCGGTCCGCGAGCCATCTCGGATGATCTGGAGCAACTGGTTGAACAGGCATCGACGCAACAGGAATCTTCTGTGGAACAAAAGCGTGATCAGGCAAAGCGAAATGCCGTTGGAAAACCGGGTGGCATCTTCCTGCGAGGAGAGGATAATGCGGTTCGCACAAAAGCGTCCGACTCGTCGCCGCCACTTGTGATTCCCGCGCCGCCTGTCGCCGACGAAGTTCCTCCGCTTGAGATTCCGAAACCTGAACAAAAGTAACTGGCAGTGTCAGTCAGGTGAATTGATCGATTGTTGGCGTGTGGCCGCACGATCGAAATTAAGTGACCTGTTCATTGGCACAACCGCGGTCTTGCGGATTCGCTGATCATCCCTTCCACCTTAAAGAACCGGCATTGGGCACCGCAGAATCCCACTCATTCAATCCCTACGCCGCGCCGCTCGTCGCACCGGAAACGTTTGATCCGTTTCAGCAGGGCGAAATGCGCATACGGCAGCAGCTGATTGACTGCGAAGGCAATGTTCGGTCGATTGCCGGCGTGCTGATTTTCGGTGGGCTGATTCTGACAATCGTCTTCGGGATCCTCTCGGTCGTTTATTTCTCCCATGGTGGTAATGCAGACCTTGCGCTCGCAATATTGTTTGGTGTGCATGCGTTGTTGGGAATAGTGCAGCTGACGGTCGGCATCCGACTGCGAAGTTTCCACCCAGGAGCCAGAATCGGTGCGATCATCTTTTGTGTGCTGTGGCTGCTGTTCTTTCCCTTGGGGACGATGATCGGCGGTGCCTGTTTGTGGTACCTGGTTCGTCCCGCTGCCAGTTATGTCTTCACACCGGAATACCGCGAGGTAATCCGAAAAACGCCGCATATTCATTTTCAAACGTCCGCCGTGTCGTGGGGAATCCTCATCATACTCCTGGTGAGCATTCTGGGGCTTGTCGCGATTTCAATTCTGTAACGATGAACACAGTTCAGGAAGGGTGAACATGTCTCTGGACGCATCAAATGCCGAACAGCCTGCACCATGTCTGGCCGACCGCTAAGGCTCCCGTTCTCGCGGTTCGGTTGCCAGCAACCAGAGGCTATGTTGTTTGGGGCGCTGCAACGATATGATATGATCGACTTCCCGTCCGCGGTTTCTTACATGGCAAGTCCATCTCGCTCGACGGCTGGTCTTGGTCGTCAGGCATTCATTCCCAACAAGGAGATCAAGCGATGCTCGCACTATTGCTTAGCCTGGTCGGTTTAGTATTTCTCGTACCCGCTTCCACGCCCGCGGTCACGTCGTCGTACCCAAAGAGGGGCAGTACTTCCTGGAAGCTGGCCGCGGGTACGGGGACTTCAAGCTCAACGGCATTGGTTACAGTCTGGGCGAGTCCGTACCGGGCAACCGCTACGGCGCGGAGGTCACGCTCCAGCAAGGGGAGTACGAGGTCGAAATCTCAACCAACAACAACGGCGGACAGTTGCCCGAGACATCGATTCGGATCATGGACCAGACAAACAGGAACGAGCTCCCCCTGTTCATCTACGAGTCGGAACTGAAGGCATTTCGGGCCGAGTTGGGCGAGCCGGGTGATTTCGCCGAAACCTCGAATTGGATGGAGGAAGAGCTTCCGCTGGAATGATCGACATGCCCGGCCAATGCGTGAAACCAATCACCTTCTCCTGCAAGGCAACACGGCCTTTGGCTACAGAAAACTGACAAACGGCAAAACGATCATGGCCACGTACACCCATATCCTCGATCTCGCCAGGGATTCCGAACCGCCTGCGGATGGAATCCTGAGCCGTACTGTATTTCAGGATGAACGAATCAAGGCAGTCGTATTCGGCTTCGGTCAGGGACAAGAGCTTTCCGAACATACGGCGGCGAAACCGGCCATGTTGTTCTTCGTGAAGGGAGAGGGCAGCGTCGGCCTGGGCGAAGACATGCAGGAAGCTCAACCCGGAACCTGGGTTCACATGCCAGCGAATCTAAAGCACTCGATCAAGGCGAAGACGCCGCTGGTCATGCTGCTGGTGTTGTTAAAGTGACGGACTCACGTCCATCAATTCCCCGCGACCGTTCGCCGCCTCTTTCAACCCTCACTCAAACACAACTTTCGACCGTAACACTCTTGGTTTAGGATCAGCAGCTTCATAAACTCCCGCATCGATGCGCTTCGCGGCACAAATTACGATCGTCAAATGAAAGGGATATTGCTCGATGAATCTCAATGAAGGTGTTTCCTGGATGGACTTGCCGGAGTTCGTGCGATCCGCATTTCAAACCAGGTTCTCCATGCCTACGAAAGATATCCTCCACTCAGGAACTGTGCTGTACAAGTTCAATGACTTCCCAACTCTTCACGGTCCCAGCAATAACAGCCTTTCTCCCTGGTGGAGTCCGTATGCTCCATATAAGCACGATGCTGGCTGGGAACAGAAACTCCGGATGGCAAAAAGCAACGGAGTGAGCGTGCGGGAATGGGGTCGGCTAACTTCTGCTGTTAAAGAGAACTGGAACTCGTTGAACTATCTACTGGTGATTACGTTGGGAGTACCCGCATACGGCTTTTTTGGCGGCTTCGCTCAAATGGCGAGGATTGATTCAGGAGCCACCAGCAAAATGGGTGCGGGCGAGAGTAAGGGCGGATCAAAAAACCTGCCAGGTGGCGCGACTCAGATCTACATTCCAAACCTGACCACCGATCATGTAAGCAATTGGAAGGTTCAGGCTCTGACGAATATGTAGTTCGGTAATTGCCTGAACACTCTGAGTATTCACCAGCCCCCACCTTCTCGATCGAAACAAGGTGATACGTGGATGTCCGCCCTAG
>JANOUN010001272.1:0-3495 GCA_031416875.1 Planctomycetota bacterium
GTGGTGCAGGATCTTGACCGCGTAACCCCAAACTCTTCATTCGACTCCTGGATGGCCTTTCGCGCAGTGCATACACACAAGACCAGCAACAAGGTTTGCTGGGGCTGATAAATAGGAAGATCGGTGAATGATTGGGCAGTATAGGGGAGAATAGGCAGGCACATCAGAAACGTTTGGCGACTCCTGAACAGTCCCGTGGCCAGTAACTTCAGAAGCGATGCAAACACTAGCAGAGCAATTATTGCGGCCGGTATTCCGCTCTCCAGGGCGATCTGTACCAGATTGTTATGTGCATGGTTAACGTCGATGATCGCCAGTACCTTCTCGCTCCTGCCTGGACCGATGCCAAGCCACGGATAGCGTTGAATATAGTCCGAACACAGAGACCAGATCAGCGATCGAGGTGCGGAGGATCTGTAACCGACAAAGCGAAATCGAGCGAGTACAGACGAAACAAACGGTAATCGCATAATGTCGTCGCTCATCACGAGGATGGCAACCATGAATGTACAGACTGCCATTGCCGATTTAATATTGTTGAAGAGGCCAATCAACACGAGCGTGATCAGCAGGCTGCCAATGCCATTTCGCGAGCCCACACAGACGATGGCAAACATTCCCACCAACGCAAACAACAGAAGGCCTGTCTTCTTAACCCCTTGGGAATCGATCGCCATCGAAAGAATGAGAGGCAGCGTCATGTTCAGTTGAGCGGCCATCAGATTCCCGGCTCCGGCAGTTCCAGTGACTGTCCACGATCCAATGGTTCCCGCCTGGATGGTCTGAGCGAGTATCCAGACGCACAAAACTCCAAATGTCAAAATGAAGACTCGTCGACAGAACGTTGAAAAATCAGGAACACTCACAGCAAGGCCAGCCAGAGACGCATAACAGGAAATAAGGTGAATCGTACTGGACAGCGGTGACGAGTTGTGCTCCGACGACAGCAGACAAATGGTTCCCAATGCGATAACAGCAATCAGGTACCCGGGCCTGACTCGACAGTTGGGATTCATCAGGCAGGTCGCTGTAAAAAGCAACGACACTGCCGCAGAACCCAGCAAAGTTATTGGATGCGACAACGCAGAAGTAATTCCTGTGATCAGCATCACCAGCATTACAACGACCACTAACGACACAGGACGCGCCTCCCGGCTGCTGCTCAAGAATGAGCAATGGTTGTTGGAGATGCGATGCGATGAATTCCGGAACCCTGAATTCGCAATGAGGGCAGCGATACCATTCGCTGAGATCGAAAGATGATTCCAACCACCATTGTGATCCACAGGATCCGGGATATCAGCAGTCCGAATGCTGCACCTTCGAGACCCAGCCAGAGACTGAAGCCGTAGACCAACCCTAATTGTAAGGGCACAAATCCCAGAATTGATCGAGCCAGGCTGCGTTCCAGATTCATCGCCTGCATCACCGCTATGGACGGTCCGGAAACAGATTCCACAATAGCAACCAGCAGCAGGGCGGGAAGAATTTCCTGCACGCGTGTGTAAGATTTTCCGAACAGATACGGCAGAGCGGGGGTCGCCAGCCAGGTCACCAGTGCAATAACAATCGCAAGGACAAATGTCAGCGTCGCTGCGTCACGAACCGTTTCAGAAGCCGCCTTCAGCTGTCCAGTCCGAAATTGTCGGGCACATCGAGGCAGAATCACGAGCGTGGCGACCCCCAGCGGGATTGTGGGAAGCCCCGACAGTTGCTGAGCCACGGCGAATTGACCTGATTCTGCGAATCCACAGGTCAGGACCGTAATCAGAGGAAGACATCGCTGCAGCAATATGCATCCGACCGACAAATTGACGAATGGCAATGCCCTGCGAATATAATTGGCCAGATGGAGCGGCTTTGGCAATGATCGTGTCGCTGACGCATAGGCTTGTCCAATGGATGGTGTCCGAAGCGAGACGATCCACACGATCGTGATGACTACGGCATACGTGGATGCAGCCGAGATGGCAGTGAAGCGGATATTCAGTCCGAATGCAATACTGAGTATTGACAGAAAGGCAATGGGAACCAGCGTCTGCTCCGGGAGTACTGCGAAGCGAGTCCCAATCAATGGAATGGCAATCCATTGCCGCAGGTTCGTCAGCGTGACTGGCACCACCATGATCGCCGCCAGCATCGAAGTCTGCAGCCACGAAACAGGGATGTGCAATATTCCTGAAAGCGGGTACTGAAAGAAGGCACATACAAACAGACAGACTGCTGCAATCAGACTGCTCATGTGAGCCAAAGCAACATCTACGCCCGCCTCACGTGGAGTCCGGACCGCAGCCAGATTCCTTACGAGCAGGCGATCCGTTCCCAATGGGAGCAGACTTGCCAGTACGATGGTCAGCGACAGACCGGCGTTATATGCCCCGAATTCCAATGGCCCGAGGACATTTGCACTGACGATTGTGGTGGCAAAGACCAATGCCATCCCAAGCACTCGCACTGCCATGGTGCCAAAAGCATCCGAGATCACAGTGACGTGTTTGATAGTGGTAACTGACATGTAATCCCAAAGCATGCTGGAGGAGCGTTCGTCCGGAGGCAATTGACAGCGTGCCAGCCTGACTCGTGGATCGCAATTCGTGAGCTTCAGGCTGCGCGGCGAATTGTCAAACCTGGAGCTTTTGCCTCTCGTATTGAAACGGAGTCTGTTCGGAGATATTCATCAAACAGCCCATTGACCCGGCAAAACGTTTTCAGTGACTCACTCGCCATGGAATTCTCGGGAGAACTGACATATGCCTGATCCACAGTACTGCTGACGATATCGCTGTAGTCGTACGCAATGTCCTCGTACACACTTCGGAAGGCAGGCAGAACGCTGAACATCTCGGTCAGTTCCACTGTACGACGAGTCTCTTCCTCGCTCATCAGCTCTTCGTACAGCTTCTCACCAGGCTTTGAGCCGATTTCTGTGAGTTCCATTTTCGCCGCACTGTGACCGTAATGTGGTGCCAGTTCATCGATCATCAGGCGGGCCAGATCGGCAATCTGAATGACGGGCATTTTGGTGACGAAGACTTCGCCGCCACGGGCATTCTCAGCGGCCAACAGCACCAGACGACAGCTTTCTCCCAGAGTCATGATGAATCGCGTCATGCGGCGATCCGTCAATGTGACCGGACCTCCGGCTTCAATCTGTCTCGCAAAAATCGGGATGACAGATCCGCGTGATCCGAGCACGTTACCGAATCGCGTCGAACTGAAAATTGTGCGGCGACCCATTTTCAGGCTGTTGGCGGCTGTAATCAGTCGTTCGCCCATCAACTTGGACGTGCCCATCACGTTGGTTGGATTCACCGCCTTGTCGGAACTTGTGAAAATGACGCGTTCGACATCGTTCAACAGTGCCGCCTGAATGACATTCTTGACGCCCATAATATTGGTCTGTACGGCGTCAAAAGGGGCTCGTTCGCACAGGATCACATGCTTCAGCGCGGCCGTGTGCAGCACGATATCGACGCCCGCACACATCATGTTGAG
>JANOUN010001273.1:0-2003 GCA_031416875.1 Planctomycetota bacterium
TCAATCTGCAACCACCGGAAGGCGGTTTGATCGTGCGCGTGTGTGCTAAAGTCATGGGTGGTTACGACGAGCCGGAAACCCACTTTCAGCAGATTTTTCAAACCTCGCTGTCCCGAGACAATCTCTGGATCACGAAGGAAGAACACAAAGCGCTCGCCGCTGGGGAATTTCCTGACCGATTAGCCCTTCGCATTGCTCAATTCCACCTGCTGGATAACACTCGCGGCGAACCACCTTTCTGGGAGAAAAACGACGTTGCCTCACCACGATTTGCAATTGATGGCGACAGGATTACCGGGCATGTGGAGCTGAAAACGATGTCCGGCGATCGAACATACTCGGCCCGCCTGCGGGGACAACTGACGCTGACCGACGGAAAAATTACGCAGCTGAAAATGGTTGCCCATGGGTTGTTCTCGGGAGAAGGTCCGTACACAGGCGGAGCCCCCAAAGGCCCGTTTCCCCTTGCGATATCGTTCACGCTGGCCGACGGAACGGACTTCGCAGATGCGGTTCCGCCACAGGCAGCGCGAGGTTGGGTCGATGGCTACTTTCAGTAAGACAGCGCATTGAGTCTGAGCATCGTGCAGAAAGCAAATCAGTTGCCGTCTTGCATACTGAACGCTTTGCCTGTAACTCAATGTGCCTCAATCCTCAATCCTCAACGACCCAAGATCCGCGCAAAACCAGCAGCCTTGAGCGGACTCCAGCAGTCTCACATCGCCATCATGAAGGCGGGCGAGGTCGCGGGCGATGGAGAGCCCAATCCCGGTGCCGGTCGAAGCGCGCAGGTCATTGCTGATTCTGCTGAATGGGCGAAAGACATTGGCCCGCTGGTGAGCAGCGATGCCCGGTCCGGCGTCGATCACATCAATGGTGACCCGCGATTCTGTTGTCGCACAGCGAACAATCAGTGATTTTCCACTGGCAGCGTAGCGTTCGACGTTGTTAATGAGATTGCCAAGAATCTGTTCCACGAAGTCCGGATCCAGCTTCAAATTGTGCTCCGCGTGGCCTTCGACCTTCACCACGATTCCGTGCTCTGTGAGGGACGGCGTGAAACGATCCACGATCTGCCGCACAAGTGCCGCAACATTTGTATGACATGGACGTGGTTCCAGTGTTTTACGTTTCTGACGCGCAAATGTCAGGACGTTGCCAATCAGGCGAGTCAACCGTTGTGCTTCGGATGTGATCACGGCCAATCGTTGGCGCGGTCGTGCAGAAACTTCCTGCTCCGCCGCATCCAGGTCGCGTTCCAGCAGTTCGGCATACATCCGGATGTTCGTCAGCGGCGTCTTGAGTTCATGTGAAACCTGATTCACAAAACTCACCTGTTGTGTCGCCTCCCGGATGTCGCGTGCATAGTCGCGGTACAGCAACCATGCCAGCACAACCAGTGTCAGCGTAAATGCCGAAAGGCCGGTGGCCAGCGTCACCATGGCGCTGCGACCGGTACCGGCGAGCAGTTGGTCTCCCGGGACAAAGCACTGCAACCTCCACGACGCCAGTGGTGCGGCCACCGGAATTTCACAGAATGGCACGGCTTTCTCTTCGATCTCCGGCCCCCAATCATAAACCGTTTCGGCGGCCGCATTCACCACTCGAAACGAGGAGGTAACCCGATCGACAGATGCCGATCCACTCTCAGTTTCCGGCAGCACAGAAATCACGTCGGAAATCCACCGCGACCGTTCCAGCGATGCACCGACCAAATGCCCGGATGGACGTCGCTGCCAGTAAACCAGATTTAAACCACGGTCCCAATACCAGACAAACCAGCCACTCGATGAAAGCAAACCCGACGTACCGACTGCCTGTGACTGCATTTCGGTGAATGGTTCTGCAACTTTCCGCGACATCACGACCCCGGCTTTGCTGGCGGCTTTGTCCTGGGCAGTCTCAATTAGTTGAATCGGATCGGCCGGATTCTGTGCGGCAGATTGTGCGTCCATGGCTGAATCGACTTTTTCCGGTGGCGAGACGTAAGATTCTGGTGATGG
>JANOUN010001274.1:0-6525 GCA_031416875.1 Planctomycetota bacterium
GGATCAGGGCAGAAATCGATAATCCGCGTGCGGACGATATGACACGGAAACCAGCGCGTCAATCGATGCCTTACGTCAATTAACACATTCCCCTGCGGGAATGTGATTCTCGCGCACAGCCGTGCGGTTTGCATCACCAGAGTAGTTCGACTGTCCGAGATTCGCTTGTAGTCCCGGCTTTAGCCGGAAAATGGGCTGAATGTTCATGGTTTGGCAGGCTAAATTTCCGCCTAAAGGCGGGACTACGAACAAAATGGGACAGTCGAAGTAGAAGATTACCATTTCACGATGCTCGGGATCCCGAATACCGCCTTCAAAGACGATCACTTTTTCATCGCGCAACGAGGTAGTGCGGGTGGGAGTGGTGCCGTGTCAGTTGATGCCGATCAGTTCGCAGCGATCTGCTCAGCATGGGGGGCTGCGTCATACAAAGACTTGAGATCGGGTGTTGAGCTGCTCCGCATCAGTTCGCCATGCCGGTGATTGCGTTGCGGGTCATGGTGACTTCATTGCCCGTGGCGTTGTAGGTGATCGCGTCCATGATCGTGGACATCAGATGGATTCCGCGATGACGGTCGTTGAGAGGTTTCAGACGGCCCTCCAGAAACGGAGTCGGGTCGAAGCCTTTGCCTTCGTCGCGGACCGTGAAGATCGCGCGTTCGCGTGTGATATCGGCGAGAACATGGATTCGTCGCAGCCCGTATTCACGATCGGAGGATCGATCGGCGGCGATTGCGTCGTAGGTTTGCGGTGTCGCGCCTGTGACTCCGTGCACATCAAAATTGCCGTGGTAGTAGGCGTTGAGCATGGCCTCTTCCAG
This sequence comes from Planctomycetota bacterium, assembly GCA_031416875.1. Classification (GTDB taxonomy): domain Bacteria; phylum Planctomycetota; class Planctomycetia; order Planctomycetales; family Planctomycetaceae; genus SXXK01. Next base: position 821 of record JANOUN010001274.1, read on the forward strand.
TGCAATGCCGGTTCGCATGCGTTCGGTTTCGTCACCCAACGGCATGCAGCGCAGAAAGTTGACGAGTAACCCAACGGTCGATCGAATCAGCTGGCGATCGTTGTACAGGATCAGCTCGGTCTTCGTGGACTGAATCTGGTGCATGATTTCAGGCTGAATCTGAGAATCGCGGGCAGTGACATGCACTTGTTGCAGTGTCCGTTCCAGATTCTGAGCCAGATTGCGTTTGGGAACGTAGCTGGCCGCGCCTTTCTGCAGGGCGAGGGCCGCGATTTCTTCGCTCCCGTCAGCCGTCATCAGAATGACGGGAATGTAGGGGTACTGATCCCGAATCGCTTCCACGAGCTGCAAGCCATTCATTTCAGGCATGTGGAGGTCCGTCAGCACGATATCCGGCTGGTGCTGTTCAATCATTTTCAAAGCGGTCGCTCCGTCGGCCGCCTGCAGGACGTTGCTGTTCATCCAGCGGGCAGCCAGTCCGGCAATCCTGAGTCGATCTGTGGCAACGTCGTCAACAACAAGCAGCGTGGGCATGGGCATGGGCATGGTGGGTTCTCTCGCAGGGCGTTCAGCCCGATTTCAGAAGGTGGATGTGTTCATTCCAGGGTCATTCGCTTTGGCTCATCATCCTCGCTGATCGCGCCGGGGATTCGCTTCTGCTCCAGACGTGACAGGTCTTTCATGCCGATTTTTTCGAGCAGACTTTTCGAAAACGTATCGTCTTCGGCAGGCGGCAGAGTACCTTCCGGAGTGTAGTGAACGGTGAAGCGGTGACTGGCAATGGAGATGCGATCTTCCGGGTACAGGACTTTGCGTTCGACTCTTGTGCCATTCACGCGAACTCCGTTTCGACTGCCGCAGTCATCGACGACCCAGAATCCGTCTTCGTAGGTCAGGGTGCAGTGCCGTGACGAGACATCGGGGAACTTGAGTGTAATATTGCAGGCGCTGCGGCGACCGACAAGGAGTGGAGATTCAAGCAACGGGATCGGATCACCCCCGCCGCACGGCACCAGTTTCCCCAAAAAGCGCCGCACGGATTTCGTGTGAGTGATCACAGGAGTGCTCGCGTGACTGGAATCCGACCGTTGGCGGACGGCCTGTCGGTGCGGAGCCGACGAGTCGGTGACGGCGGGCTTCTCGCTCACAACCGGAGCAGCCGGTGCGGTGGGCATGACCTCCATCAGCAGGCTCATCGCCACCTCTTCATCCGCCGAAACTCGCGGTTCCTTGTAGTCCAGGCGAAAACGCTGGCTCGCCATTCGCAGAATGCCGCCCGGCAGGATTTTGGAAGTCTGACAGCGGACATTGTTGACGGACGTCCCATTGCGACTGCCAAGGTCGCGCACCCACCAGTAGCCGTCGATTAACTCCAGTTCGCAGTGTTTCCCGGAGACACTGTCGCACGCAATTACGTGATCATTCGCCGGATCGCGTCCCAGCGTCGCGGTCTTTTTCAGCAGAATGATTGGACTTCCTCCGCCAACCGGAGTCAATCGACCTAACATGGCGCTCTCCTCATGGATCGCATTCCCGAATTGCGATTTGCAGTGTTGGATTGTCTTCGCGCGCAGACATCAATCGTCCCCATGCCTCAACTTTCCAGAAACTCGCGCAACTCAGCCATGATCCGACCATACTGTTGTTCCAGATCCTGCAATGCTGCCGTCATCGACTGCTGCGATTCGTTGCCCGCCCCCATTTCCAGTGCCTGCGCCAGATCGGCTGTTGCAAAAGCGCCCACGCCCAGCATGGCTCCTTTGAGCGAATGTCCGCAGGAACGTACCCTGGCAGCGTCTTTAGCCTGCACCGCCAATGTGAGGTCCCGAAGCAAACGCTGCGACTCCTCCAGGAAGACCACCACGACACTTTTCAGGAGTTCACGGTCGCCATCTACACCTTCCATCGCGGACTTCCAGTCGATCAGTGGAACGACCGGCAGTGTCGCTGAGCTGACACTGAATGACGACGTTTCCTGGGGGGGCTCATTCCGTATTAAAGTCTCCAGAATCGCCGCGAGTTGTTTGGAACGGATCGGCTTCGAAAGATACTCATCCATCCCTGACGCCAGACAGCGTTCCCGGTCTCCTTTCAGTGCATGCGCCGTCATCGCCACGATCGGGGTCTTTGTGTTGTTGACTTTTTCCAGTGCCCGAATGGCGGCAGTGGCCGCGAAGCCATCCATCACAGGCATTTGCACATCCATGAGAATGACGTCAAAGCGCTCCGCCTGATACGCTGCGACCGCTTCCAGTCCATTGTTGGCAATCGTCAGGTGATGTCCATGCCTGGCAAGAATCCCGGTTGCCAGCTTTTGATTCATCAGATTGTCTTCAGCCAGCAGAATCTTCAGAGCAGGCACCGTCCTGACTGATTCCTGCACGACCGCCGGAGCGGGTTCGGTACGAGGACCGGCGTTGCTGGTGATGCTCACGATCACGTCGAACAGTTCCGACTGTTTGACAGGCTTCATCAGACTGGCTGCGATCATCAGTTCGTGGCGTCTGACGGCATCACCCGCGCGACCACCGGACGTCAGCATGATCAAAGGTGTGAGTCGAATATCTGCATCCTCGCGAATCTGTCGCGCCAGCATGAATCCGTCCACGTCCGGCATATTCACGTCGCTGATGACAAGGCGAAACGGGATGCCATTTGCCTGCGCCTGCCTGAGCAGCACCATGGCCTCGCCGGCCGACTCCGCAGCAACAGGTTTCATGCCCCAGTTCTTCAACACCTCGAGCAGGATGCGTCGATTGGTGGCGTTGTCATCGACGATCAGTACAGGTGCATCCGTGACGAGATCCGCACCGATCCTCGCTGCAGATCTCTCTTCGGCACCCACGGTGAACCTTGCGGAAAAATGAAACGTGCTGCCTTGATCCACGACGCTGGTACAGTGAACTTCGCCGTCCATGAGTTCAACAAGTCGCCGTGAAATGGCAAGTCCCAGTCCGGTTCCGCCAAAACGTCGCGTGGTGGACGTGTCCGCCTGATGAAACGCCTTAAAGATTTCGTCAATTTTTTCGGCAGGAATCCCGATGCCCGTGTCGGACACGGTGAAGTTCAGAGTTTGTTGATCACCGCGGTGAGCACCTGCTTCTACGGTCAGCACGACTTCGCCGAACGCGGTGAACTTGATCGCGTTGCCAACCAGATTGACGATGATCTGTCGCAGCCGTGAAGCATCCCCTACGAGACACTCGGGAACATTCGGCGCAATGGCGAAGGCGATTTCGAGGCCTTTGCTGTGAGCCCGCTGGCTGAGCGACTTCATGGTGTCACCGAGCACTTCGCGAATGTCGAACGGGATGGCATCGAGTTCCATTTTTCCCGCTTCGATCTTCGAAAAATCCAGAATATCGTTGATCAGTTCCAGCAGCGATTCGCCGGACACCTGCACGATCTTCAGATATTCGAGCTGAACCGGCGTCAGCTCTGTATCGAGGAGCAGTTCGGTCATGCCGATGATGCCGTTCATCGGTGTGCGGATTTCGTGACTGACATTCGCCAGAAAATCACTCTTCGCCTGATTGGCGGCATTGGCCGCGTTCCAGGCTGAATGAAGCGCCTCTTCGGCGCGACGACGTTCGATCGCGCGTCCGATTTGTTCGCCCACACTCCGCAGAATCGCGAGTAGTCCGTCGTCGCGCTCCAGTCGGTCAAACGAAAAGAATTCCAGGACTGCGACCAGTTCGTCCCGTATCACAACCGGAAACCCGCACGCACTGCGAATCCCCAGGCGCGTGAGCGCTTCCAGCCGATGTCCCTGGATTCCCGTGTCAATGTCACTGATCCACTGGGGAAGTTTCGTCTTCAGGATCAACGACGGAATATCCACGCCGTTCCGCACCCAGTGCGCCTGCGTGACGCTCTGAAGCTCGGTCAACGAATGCGTGCTATCTGAATTCCAGATGCCAGTCGGGATCAATTCCGGATTTGTGTCGGCGTTGCGTGGCAGATACGCATGACCGATCGACCACGACGTCAGGTTACAGACGATGCCGAGGCAGCCCTTGAGCAGCTCCTCCAGCGAATCCGTCTCCCGCGCCAGCGACGTCGATTGATGCAGCAGACCGGCTTCCATGGCCTGACGACGTGCCTGCTGTTCGGCAACTTTCTGGCGCGTAATGTTGCGTCCGATACCGACAAGCCCCATCAGCTTACCGTCAGAATCCCGCAGAGGAATCTTGCTGGTCAGCATCCACAGCGGATGTCCCTGGGTATCGACATTGGATTCTTCCCGATCGACCAGTGGAACGCCCGATTCCATGACCTCACGGTCATCCTGCGCGAAGTGATCGGCAACAGACTGCGGGACGAAGTCCTGGTCTTTCAGGCCAATCATGGCTGCTGGTGATTCTGCACCATACAACCTGACCAGCGCGGGGTTCGCCATCAGGAACCGCCCGGACGTATCCTTGATAAAGATCACATCCGGCAGGTGATTCATCAGCGTCTGCAGCCGATCACGTTCCTGATTCAGAGCTTCTTCGGCTTGAAGGTACGACGTGATGTCACGAGAGACGCCGAACGTGCCGATGATCTGTCCTGCGTTGTCCCGCAGCGGCATTTTTGTGGTGGAACAAAGCCTTGTCGGCCTGCCAGGTCGAGTCTGCTTTTCGACTTGTCCGATGATGCCTTCACCTGTCTGCATGATTTTCATTTCATCAGCACGAGCGCGGGCGGCATGTTCCGCGCTGAAGAAATCGGCATCCGATCTTCCAATCGCTTCGACAGGATCCTGCAAACCGAACGAAAGAGCCTGGCTGCGGCTGATCCGCATAAACCGACTTTCACAATCCTTGAAGTAGATGGAATCGGGGATGGAATCCAGCAGCGTGTGCAGCAATGATCGTTCGTGATTGTGATTGTCATCCTGCTGGCGTCGTTCCGTCACATCCCAGAACAGAATCTGAATACCGACAATTGCCCCATCCGCATCCCGCAGCGGTCCCTTGATCCGTTCCAGCCAGCGTTCACGGCCATCGGTCGTGACGAACCGACAGGTTTCATGAATTGCTTGACCGCGCTGCAGGACATCGAGATCGCTCAGCCGAAACTGTTCAACATCCGACTCAGGAAAAAGTCCGGAGGAGTTGCGATGCAGAACCTGTTCCAGCGACTCTCCGTGAAATTTCAGATAGGCCTGATTGGCAAATGTTGGCCGCCCTTGGGCATCTTTCTGTAACAGACAGATCGGCAGACTGTCCGCAAGGCACCGAAACTGTGCCTGTGACTGTCGGAGCGCTTCATGCGGCACGGCGGGGTTTAGATCATTCATGGCAAGTTTACAAAGCCTCGTTGAACCAGCAAGGCAGCTGAGAAAGACAATCGCTGACCAGTGCATGATCACATTCAATTGCCTCCGCGCCAATTCTGCAATTGACTTTCGGCCAAACCTTTCTGCCGGAAAATTACTTCGCGTCCTCGCGGCGACACTGTCATTCGTCAAATTGCCTCATCGGAATCCATCAGAACCCAAACGGACAGTCATTCTTAGAACGGTCCTGATTCGACTGTCCCAGATTCACGACCAAGTGCAGGAAATCGCCTTGAAAAAGGTGTCTGGAACTTTGGAGGCATCAGAAGACCCAGCGCGGGCTTCGCCCGCAACCCATTGGTTAAAGCCGGGACGCAGAAACACAGGCGACAGAAAAATTGGTGACAAAAAAATGGGAGCAAAAAATATGTTCATTCTGCGA
>JANOUN010001275.1:0-4319 GCA_031416875.1 Planctomycetota bacterium
GCCGAGGTCGATGATGGACAGGTCAGCGCGAAGGATGCAACAGACGAGCTGGCTGAACTCAAATTGAGACTTCAGGCGGTCAGGGAGAAATTTAAAGAAAGTCGAGTCCATGTCGCGGGTGCCGATATCCATGAGCAAACGGAAACTATCGAGTTCGAACTCGGACCGGAAAAACGACTGGCGATCACTTCAAACCATGTCCGTGTCGTGGGCTGGCCGGGGCCAAAAGTGAAAGTCGAACTCAGGAAGATGGTATTGTCGTCCGACCAGAAACCGGTTGACGAACAACTCAATTCGATCAGTATCCTCCACGAGCATGGAAAAGCAGAATTCGCGGGCCAGACGGATGAACAATGGGATGCGCAGGAGGCAGAGTTTATGGCGAAGGATGGTGCCAGGCTCAGCAAAGAACAATTGGAAGAGCGTCGCAGGTTTGTCGATGAGATTCGCCAGAGTTACGCTTACCATCGCGAATTGCTTGGCAAAGAGATCGATCAACTGACCGTGAAAGGTCTGGAGTATGACCAGAACGGCTTTGTCGAAATGAAGGTGATGTCCGATGGTGGTGATGGCCGTGCCGGGACGGTGCGGCAACGCTATGCCGAGTTGACGGTTTATGTCCCGGAATGTACAAGCGTGTGTGTCCGCGGTGCTCGTCGTGGATTGTCAGTCGAAAACCTGGCGGCGTCGCTAACGATTGTCGATGAAGATTCAACGGATTCGGATGCGAGAAGTCGTTTCGAAATCCAGGGCCTGAAGGGAAATCTGCTGTGTCGGAACTTTCCTCTGCAGGTGATTGCCAACGTGCAGGGACATGTTGCGATCGTGTCTACGACTGAGTTTGGTGTGGAAGGCGCTGGTACCAGTCATCACGACGATTTGCGGGACATGACGCCGGCCCGACCGTATTCGGTTGCGGTACATGGAGTCACCGAAGGCGTGAAGTTGCGATATGGGCGTGTTCGGCTGGATCTGCAGGACATCGCCGGGACGATCGACGTCGAGAACGAGTTTGGCGATACGCATTTTTCATCCACCGCTCCACTTGCAGACTCAGCACATCGCCTCGTGAGTCAGTCTGGCCGCATCGATGTTGAACTCAGTCCGACCGCCTGGAAATCCGTGCCAGTCCTCGCCGTTACAAACCATGGAGGAAGTCGGACGAACATCCCGCGAGAAGAGTTTGACGACTTTCATCTTTCGGGCGACGACAAGTATGATCAGGTGCGAAGAGACTGGTCCGGCTTCCGCACGGTCATCGAAGGCGAGGAACACTTTGCAGTGTTCCGACTCATCGATCGTTTCGCCGCGATTTTGAGCGACGGCAAACGAGGAACAGGTTTAGACCTGCTCAGCCGGAGCGGGCGCATTGTTGTCCTGCGGAAGTAGACGCCAGACCGAGGCGGTGGCCATGCGGAGCGCAAGGTTCAGAAAACTTTGAACTTCGGTAGACAGACATTCCGGATTGCAGACTCAATAGCAGTACAGAGGCAACAGAAGTTGCCGTCGTGGCGGGCCATTTGTAGTCCATGCACGGAGAATACCGATGAGATCAGCACTCTATGCCATCGTGGTTGTAGCGATCGCGGCCTCTACTGTCCCTGCTTTGGGCAACGGTGGCTGATTTGAAGACGCAGCGGTCGAGTTCGATCGCACCAACGATCCGCAGGAAATCCAGCGAGCGGCCGAAGCTCGGCGGACAGAGATGGCTCGCCTGATTGCGCTTTCTCCTGCTGCAAACATGGAGCCTTCGCCGATTTGGATGTGGATGTCACGTAACATCTGGAGCCGGTCTTTCTACGTCGCGCCGATCAGCCTTTCAGTTCTCATCATGATCGTGTTGTGGATGACACGGCCGAGGGAATTCGACCTGCGAACTTTCATCATCGCCTGGTTTCTTTCGACGCCGGTTGGATTTCTGTTGTGGGTCTATGCATGGAAAACAAACGGGGCCGGTGATGGGCATATTACGGCGACTGTGGGAGCAACAGCATTGCTCGGATGGTGTACCTGGCACCGCGGTTTGTACGTCGCATGGATTGAACGAAGATTCCGCAAAGGCTTCACGTTGTGTATCGTGTCCGGGATGGCAACAGTCACCGTGAAAACAATCATCGGCAGCAGCACTGCTCCGATAACACTGGCGATGACAGCGGCGTTCATGGGGACGGCACTTCCACTCTGTGTGCTGCTCGCCGTCAAAGTGAATGCATGGCAGCGTCTGTTCATTGGCAAGTTTGTAACGCCTACCTGGAGAATCCTGAATCAACCAATCGCCTTTGGTCAGATGATGGCGTTCCCTGCGTTTTTTCGATCCGGAGTGGCAGGGACAGGCAAAGCCCAAACTTCCCGCCAACGTTGAGGACGGATTCTCCAAAGAGCCTTATCACGACAAGATGCTTGCCAGCCGGTGATTCCGAATTTGATGTTCAATAACTCGAGTGGAAACACCGTAGGCTTCTGAAAGTTGTGCGATTTCATCTTCCCCGACCACAGAGCCCGAAATATCTTGCTTCAGCCCGTCGTGCGGAGCAAGGAGTTCAGCCGCGAATGCTCGACTCATCTGCTGGCGATCAGTGCGTAATCCGGAGACTGCGCCAAATTTGCCTGGAGACGTCAAGTGCTCAAACATCGCCCGACAAAAGGCAAACTGGCGTGAGTCTGGGCGTTTCTTCTCGATGAGGAATTTTGGATTTCCTCGTTCGTTTAACCCCACCAGAGCGTCGAGAAATCGGCACTTGCCAGATTCTTGGAGCAGGCTGCGATCGAGTTGATCGATACTCAGCTTTCCAGCCAGTTCCTCAAGCGAACGCGACTTCCATGGATGACCGTTCATTGCTGTCCGTAAGCCTGTGGCAAAGTGGTATCCTGTTTCCCATGGACTATTTCGCTGACTGAATTGAGGTGCGTGATGGCGCACACTTGCGAGGACGTCGATCTCTAAGCAATCGGACGAGATGCTGTTTGAAATGCGTTCCAGTGCATCAGCCTGACTGGAAAGTTCATCAATGGTTGCGAGAGAAAGGAAATCGGCGAGAAGTTCGTCGCGAATTCTTCCTGCGACACTCAGTACAGAAGCCTCAAGTGCGGGATCATCCACATAGGGATCCTTGCCCAGCCGAGCGACTGCCTGACAAAAATCCTGTTCGTCAGAATCCGCATTCTGAATTGACGCCCAATCGTTGTGCAGCGATGTCCCGGCGACCCCAAAGTCGTCAAGTCTGGTAACAACAGCATTCACAAAGTTCCGTATGGTTTCACGGAAATCCACTGCGTTCACGACGCAATGGCCGCTCCGCGGAAATATTATTCCCGCATTGTAAATTTCGAGCGGTTTCCATCCGGCGTCAATATTCCCGCCGAGCGTAACGAATCGAAGTGACGGAAGGGCAAATCCTTCGCGAGCCCAGCGAATATTGTGCCTCCGATCAAACGCCAGATCTTCTGAGCTGTCAAGGTGTTCAGATTCTGATTGCAGAAACCACCAGTTGTTGACGAACCATTCCGCCAGCGGAAACAATGGGAGATAGATCCGGGATCGCACTGACTTTGTTTGTCGGTCCTGCAATTCAGTGACTGGCTGGTCATCTATCACAATTGATAGCGAAGCCCAGGTGGCACGTAACTCTTCGCCTCGCGCGCCCGCAGGATCCTCCCAGTCGAACTCAATGTTAAAGCCGTTCATGGATGATCAATGTGTCACACTTTGGTGCGTCTCCGCGAGGCCGCGGCATTCCTGCAAATGATGGCCCGGTTTTATGTTCCGGGCTTCCAACATATTTTACAAGCTTGGCAAGGCTCGAAGCATTCATCCCGAGGGGCGGTGGTTGAATACATCGTGGTTGTGGTCGTTTTCGTTGAGTGGCACGCACGGAAATAACAATGCCTCAAAGCCAAGAGCGGTGACTACCTGCAGACGGGATTAAACCACACCGAGAGCGCAAATTCAATTTGGGACACAATCAACTTGCTGGATTAGTGGGGGCATTTCGGTCGATCTCACATGGTCGGAATTCTCATCTTTCTCACGGTGATAAGAGCCCGCTTCAAGGTGACTGGTCCCAGAGTAGCGGTAGTTGACTCAATAGCGGAGTCACAAAACTCGTTTAACGGCGAGCCGCAGCCGCAGGCGAAACGCAGCAACGACGCCTCCGGCTTGCCGTTAAACCCGGATTATTCATGTATCGCCAGACGCTCTTCGTAACGCATTGATGGAAAAGGAGTTACGGCTATCTTGCCAAAAACACCTCGCAAAATCAGCCGGCACGCGTTAGCGTCCGGTTCTCCCGCAGCGTAGCAAACCGTGAGCTAACGCTCAG
>JANOUN010001276.1:0-7661 GCA_031416875.1 Planctomycetota bacterium
CGTCCGGGGACGCGGCGGTTCGCTTTGGCGAATCTTGTCCAATACCTCCAGCGAGTTACGTCCGCTGAAGGGAGGATGGCCGGTGATCAACGCGTAAAGAATCGCTCCCAGTCCGTAGACGTCCACCGCCACATTCGCTGCTCTCGATTCATCCTGGATTAGTTCGGGTGCTGCGTAAGCCGGGGTGCCCTGAAACTCGACGGACGGCCCCAACTGGCTCGCTTCCAACTGGTGACTGGCCACGCCGAAATCGATGACGAAGGGGACGCCGGATTCATCGACCATTACATTGGACGGTTTCAGATCGCGGTGCAACACGCCGTGCTCGTGCGCGTAATGGATGGCCTCGGCCACGGCCAGGATGAGGCCTGCAGCACGAGGGAGATCGTTCATGTACTCGGTACGCCTCGCCTCCAGATCGCGTCCCTCGACGAACCGCATGGTGAAGAAGTGAATGCCATCGATCTGGTCGATGTGCAGGATGGGGATGATATTTGGATGGTCCAGTTGCGCCATGATCCGTGTCTCGTTCTTAAATCGCCGTAGATCAGCGGCACGCGTCAGTCGCTCCGGGCGGATCATCTTCAGCGCAACAAAGCGTTTCAGTTGCCGGTGCCGCGCCCGGTAGATTACGCCCATCCCGCCTCGTGCGATCTCCTGGTGCAGTTCGTAATCGCCGAAGCGAATTGTACCGGGAGTTCGTATGCTGCTGCTGTCCTCGCCAACCGGCTGCGAATCGCTGCTACTGGCATCTTCAAACCATGAGGCGATTTCGATCTGGCGTTCCAGTCGGTCAGACAGATGTGGGAAACGGCGAACCAGTTCAGGGAGGCCGAACGGATTCCCTTGACGACTCCGCTCGCGGCACTCGCCGTAGATTAAATCGAGCGTCAAATCATTGTCCGTCGGCAGTGACGCGGCCAGCGCCAAATAGTCCTCCGTGCTCCATGGCTGGGACGTGAGACCACGAAACTGCTGATCAACCAACAGCGCAATCCGCAACTCGCGAGGCGACCAATGCGGATGGCGCGCCAGCAGCGCGACGAGGTCCGGCTTGTCGCCAGACTTTGCCCATAACGCTTCGACGGCCTCGGCTGGTTCAGCCAACAGGGGATCAGGAGCGTAATCGTTGATCACTATGCGCCTCGCATTTCCTGTTAAACCCGGATTATTCATCAGCCGCTGAGCGCTAGCGGTCTGTTGATTTAGTGACTTCTTGGGCTCATGATCATACCAACCCGAAGCGCCAGCGAGGAATTCAGCCGTTTTTGCCTCGCTGGCGCTTCGGGTTGGTATTAAATCAACACCCCGCTGTCGGCAAACGGTTCACTGCTGGCTGCCGAGCGGGCGAATGTCAAACGGAAGATCCGTTGTCGCAGTTTGGAGACTGAGCTGGTCCCGAACACGAAGACGCAGCGTGTATTTGCCAGGCGACAATGAGGGTACCGTCAGTTCATAGCTCTGAAAATAATCGGTGCGTTCTGCCGAACACAGGTCTTCAATCTCCGGCAGTTGGATCGTGCGGGAGGCGATAGGTTCCGTTTCTCCTTCCCGGAAGAATTCAATCATCGCAGCAAACTCCGACCGGTACTGACCATCGGATGTCAGTTCTGATCTGTAATTCTCAATTTCCGCGTACAGCAGCAATGGCTGGCCTGCATTGAAGTCGGAAGTCGGAAACACACTGAACGCGCCGAAACCGTCGATGCGATTGCAGAAATTCAGTCGGCGAATCTTCATCGTGGACAATGGCTGCAATTGTCGCGAGGCCGTGCGGACATATGCCAAAGTCTCCGTCAATTGTTCTGTGCGGGCGGCGGAATCATCACTGCGGCGATACGATTCCATCGCCAGCATCATGGACTGCCAGAACTCCTGTTCTTTCTCCGGCAGCAATTCAATCACCCGGATCGATTCGGCAGATCTTCCGGCGATCAGATACAGCATCCGCAGGTCCGTCTGGTGCCGACGCCACTCCACTTCATTCTGTGGATTACCGTTGGGCAGCGTCGGCCATTGCGCCAACTCCTTTTCAACCTGTGCGATCAGCGGTTCCAGCAAAGCCTCGCTGCCTTGCGCGGCCTCGGTCGTATCGACGGACTCCGCTGCCGATAGTGCAGACTCAGCGGTTGCCGGCAACGGTGTGGTGGCTCCGAGAGTGGCATCCACGGTTTCTGTCTCGGGATCTCGCAGCAGCCCGAACGGATTGGTCCAGCGCGGGGTGGATTTGCGATTGCGTTTCGAAATGGATTCGTCGCGACGCGGAGTGTACAGGCCTCGCAGTTTGTCGAGCACCGTCGGTTCTTTCGCCGCGGTCGTGCCATTTTCGGTCGTCGTGTCATCTGCGGTCGTCGTGTCAGCTGCGGTCGCGGTGTCGGCTGGATGCCCATCAGATTGCGACTGGGTTCCAGTAGCCGACGGAGGTCTTTCAACGCTCGAAGTACTTCCGGACTCATCATCCGGCAGACTGTTCGTGAGTACTTCCGCGACGGAATCATTCAGCTGAGAAGACTGACCTGAATCTCTGTTCCATCCGCCGTCTGTCGCCATCGCTTTGTCCTGCCCTCCCGAGGCCGTGTTTTTCGCCGACGGGTCTTCAGCATTGGGATCGGGAATCGCCTTCCATCCGGCGATACCAAAACTCACTTCTGAAGGTTTCGACGTGACGGTCCTGGTCGGGTCCGCAGAATCAGGTTGCTGCCATGGACTTTGACCGCCAGCGGTCGTTTTGTTTACGTCACCGCGAACTGCGGACGGTTGTCTCGTTGTCTGAGAGATGGCATCCCGATCGATCGGCCGTTCGATGCGGATTGCTGGAGGCGTCAGAACATCGTCCGGCAATGGAATTGGTTTGCGCAGTCGCGCTCGGCGCGGCACAAAGGAATGCCCACCGGCGTAACGCGGAATGATAGCGATTTCCGCGCTGCTGCCGACGTTGTCCGAATCTGTGGAACCTGCCGAAACCTCCAATGGGCTGTAGTCAGCAGCAACGGAGGATGATGGGATCTGGTTATCGTGCGCAGCAGAATTCTGTGATCGAATCGTTGAAGGCTTTTCAAATGAAGACGTCGTATAGGCGAGAAGTGTGTCACTGAGACCCATCGACGCGCAGCCTGAGATCGTCAGCGCGCAGGCGAGAACGAGCAGCTTCAGGACTGCTGTCTCCATGCGGCATTGTTCAGGTGTGCGAGATTGTCGCAGGGCCTGACCCATATGGCAGGGAATTCCGGTTGGTGGCAGGAAATCTGTCGGACGCGATGTTCCAACATTTCGTCAATGAACTGTATTTTGCAACGTAACTCCGGAATACCGGGATTCAGCCATCCAGACCATATCTCGCGAAATACAAATCACCCAGTTCGGGCAGTTCCGGCATATTCTGCCACTCACAGGCCCAAGGTCTGGCACTTGAGCGAATGACAAGCGACTATTGCATCCATCCTGAGAAAACAGCAGCACGACATGCAAGCAAAGAAAATCCGTGGTGTTGACGTTGACAGTGAATGGCAACTTAATTATTGTCCTCCAAGTGTTAGTGCTCATGAGATTCGGTTGGGAACCGGCCGGAAACTGACAGCATTCGAGGGAGCGATTGGATGGACACCATTGGACAGCGGATCCGAGAAATCCGCAAAAGCCGCAATCTGACACAGCGGGAACTTGCCGATCGCGTCGGCATCAATTTCACTTATTTGAGCCGCGTTGAGAATGACCGTCTGGATGACGAACAGACTCCGCGAGAAGAGACCTTGCAGCGAATTGCCAAGGCGCTGCATACCGACCCGGATGAACTCCTGTTGCTGGCCAGGCGAATCCCTGACGCGTATCGGGATCGAATCCTGTCAAGGCCGGGAGTGTTTCGAAAACTCCTGAATTTGTCCGACACAGCGCTGGAAGAAATGATTCAGCAGATTGAACAGCAATCGGGCCGTTCGTCTTCTTCCCGCTGAAGTCTTTGTTTTTTTGCAGATGTCTATGGTCGCACTATTCGAATCCGAATTGTGCGGCAGCGCCCGAAGATGAGCGCATTCAATCAGCAGGGAGTGCTCTTCGTGAGACGCCATGACTTAACCAACATGAGAACTCGCACAATCGACGGAATCACCGGGATGCGCATTCGTCAGTATGAACAGCTGACGGGTGAACCCGTGATGTTTCCGGTGCCGATCGAGAAAATTGTCGAGCGAATTCTGGGGCTGGATTTTGACTGGATTGAAATTGAAGAGCAGACAGGCGAGCAGATTCTGGCGGGATTGATTCCGGAAGAACGTCGGATCGTGCTGAACAGCCGTCATCTGGACCTGTTTCAGTCGAAGCCGGGTCTGGAACGCAGTACGATCGGCCACGAAGCCGGACACTGGGACATCGATATCGATCGGACCAGCCTGCATCATCCTCGACTTCCGGGCTTCGACCTTCAGCCCAGCGTTGTGCGACGACACGCGATGGATCGGCATGTGCTCGTAGAAGTCCTGAACCGTGCAGCCTATGACGATCGTTATTTTGAATTGTATCGCGAACTGACAGCTGGTCAGGATTCGCCGGAAGTACGCAGCGCTGTCGATCGGTATCAGTCGTCAATGCTGATGCCTGAATGGCTGATCAAAGCGGCCGTAAAGAATATCGACGTGACGTCGTGGGCGGCACTCTATGAACTTGCCGCGCGGGCGCAGGTAACGATTTCCAATCTCATCGTGCGGCTGCATCGCCTGGACATCATCTACATCCCGGAAGGGACGCGCGATGTGTATGCCGGCCGCGATGCCTTCACGGGTCAGAAACATCTCTTTTAGTCGTTGTGTTGCGAAGAGAACGTCTCTTCGCTTTTTTTTGGACTGCGAGTTGACAGTTTCTGTCAACAGGCAACTTTCAAACGGAGTTGAACCATGCTTGTATTGTCACGCAAAATTCAGGAACAGATTTTCATCCCGGGACTCAACATTCGCCTCACGATTTTGAGCGTCGGAAAAAACCGCGTCCAGCTGGGGATTGAGGCCCCGAAAGGCGTTCAGATCACGAGGCCCGAAGCGGCCAGGCGATCCATTGAAGCATATGAACAGCAGGTTTTGGACATCGAGAGCCCAGGCTTGGCCGCATTTTCAAGTATTTGACGGGTGCAGATGCCTCTCATTCGGGCAAATCCCGCACACGGCAAGTCTCCCCCCATCTTTGCGATCCAGGAAGGTTGTGGCGACTTTAACGATTGAGCCTATGGGGGCTGCATGGTATTTTGGGCCACCTGCAGGGCATCGGGTGAGTGTGTGGACTCTTCTGAAATGAACAGTTGTGTGTGTTGCTTTGCAAATGGACGATCTGCCGGTCGCGCACGACGATAAACGTGTTGCGATTGCAGGAACTGCCTTTGGTAGCAAAGGCATAACAGGGAGTATACATGAGAGTCATATCTATCTTGCGCCAACGACGAGTCGGACGGTCGGTCGGGGCTGTGTCCATAGCGACGTCATTGCTCCTCGGCGCCGCCTCGTTTCCAACCACTCTGCAGGCCACTTCGGAAGCACCTGTCGTTCAGGCTTCCGAACTCAAAGTGCCGGCCGATATTACTGAAGAAGCGATTGAAGCCATCGACGCCGAGTTGGCGGCGGCGGCTGGCCCGTTTCTGAGCACCCTGTTTGACGTGACACAACCCGCTGATGAACGTCAGCGCGCAGCAACTGAACTTCGTACGCTGGCAAACAATCTTTCCGCAGCAACGCCGGAGAAAGATTCGCTGCGACGCCGATTACAGCGACGCGTGGCACTGATATCGTCGGCCATCGAAGCGTCCGGTGCTGTCGGAGCGGGCAGCAGTTCGACTGCCCCGAATCTGATGAGTGCCGCGGCTGCGACAGTTCAATGGCTGAATTCAATTGCCAATGGTGCCCCATGGATTGCCTATCTGCATCTTGAAGATCTGCAGAAACCAGACGTCAGCATCGATGTACTCAATCAGGTTTCAAGAAATCTGACACTGTCGGATGCAATGGATGCTGGTCAGAAAGCGTTTGCTTCCAGGTCACAGCTGCAGCAGCTGAAGATGGCCATCGACAAAGCGATTCGCCGATTCTCATACGCGAACGATGCCGAAGCGGCTCAGGGTGAACTGCAGTATCAGGTCGATCTGCTGATGCAGTCACTGCTCAACTACGAACATGACCAACTGGGAATACATGCCGAAAACGCCCGCATCGCATGGCGGACTCTGCGAAGTGATTTCCCGGCTGCGGCCTCGTCACTTCGATCCGTCGTGAACGATAATTACTTCAATCACAATCTGCACTTTGTCGTGTCGGAAGATCTGCTGTCTCGCTTGATTTCTGATTATCGGACGGAAACCGGCTGCATCGCCGAATGCATTATGGGAGCGTGGGTGACGGGATCACAGAATACGAACGTTGACCTGCGCGCCGACATTAAACCGTCCAGTGATCGAGCCATGTTTGACCTGAAAGTCACTGGCAATGTGCAGTCCAGCACTGTGGCTCAGAAAAGTCCGGCGACCATCTGGTCAAAAGGCAACAACCATTTCTGGATGAACAAATCCGTGCAATTCGATGGCCGTCACATCACGAGCACTGCGGCTGGGTTCAGTGTCAATACGAGCAGCCGGGTTACGGGACTTGCGACGAAGTACGACGGAATTCCGATCATTCGCGGTATTGTGCGAGGTATTGCGAATCAGAAGATCGCCGAAAGCAAGCCACAATCAGAAGCTCTGACGGCTCAAAAGATTCGCGAAGCAGCGCTGCCAAAGTTTGAAAGCGAATCGAATACACAGTTCTCGACCGGCAATGACACACTCAACAAAATGTTTGCCTCACTCGAACGAAAGGGTGTGTCTCCCGACAGCATCAGTGCTCGTTCCAGCAACACCCACATGGCGCTCAGCTCACGCACGATCGGCATCTCGCGCGTCGGGGGATCTCTGCAGCCACCGTCCGCCCTGATCGCGACGGGTGCGGCGGTTCAGTTGCATGAAAGTGCTCTGAACAACTCCATCGACGCTCTGGGTCTGCAGGGTCGGACGATCCTGGAAAAAGATCTGGTCAAAGAACTGGAAGTCGCGCTCACCGATCTGTTTCAGCGTGAAATTAAGCTGACAAAAAAGGATGATCCGCAGCCTGTGACAGCAGAGGGAGAGCCCGAACCACCGACTTCGTTTGTATTCAGTACGTCCGATCCGATCCGCGTACATTTCAATAACAATCAGATTACGATTGTGATGCGGGCCGGTGTGTTGCAGGAAGGCAAAGACCCGATTCCTGAGCAGATCATTACGATCCCCATCGCGATGTCGCTGCAGGGTGGAAAAGTCGTGCTGGACCCTGGCACGATCGGTGTGGCCAGCAAGGAAGAAACAGACCGCCTGAAGCAGATCACGCGCGCGAATCAGATCCGTCGAATCCTGGGCCGACGCGTAATTCGCCGTGAACTGAGTCCGACGATCGATCTTCAGGCCGCTGGCGATAAGACGCTGCCTGTGACGGTGTCTATGATTCAGCTGATCGATGGCTGGCTGTCAGCAGAAATGATGTAGCCGCAACACTACCATCAATTTTTGAAACCATCACAACCCCGTGGAATTTTCCGCGGGGTTGTTGTGTTTCGGCCGCTCGTCCTGCAATCGGCGATAGCTCTGACCGGCATGCGGACAGTTGGAGCGA
>JANOUN010001277.1:0-9634 GCA_031416875.1 Planctomycetota bacterium
GTAGCTGGATGGTTTTGTCAGGGGTCCTGAATTGAAAATGCTCACAAAACCTCAAACGACAGGATACAAATGTCTTCCACCTCAACTGCGGCTCCTTCACTTCAGTCGGATGATGTTGCCGCGATTGACGAATTGCGCGACGTCTACCGTAAACTCCGGGGGGAGCTGTCGAAGATCATTGTGGGACAGGAACAGGTGATTGAACAACTGGCGATCTGCCTTTTCGGTCGAGGCCATGCACTGCTGATGGGGGTACCGGGGCTGGCAAAGACGCTGCTCGTAAGTCGCATTGCCGAAACCATGTCGCTCAGCTTCAGCCGCATTCAGTTCACTCCCGATCTGATGCCGATGGACATCACCGGCACCGACATTCTTCAGGAAACACAGGATCGTCGCCGCGAGTTCGAATTCCTGAAAGGTCCGGTGTTCGCCAATATCGTGCTGGCGGATGAAATCAACCGCGCGCCTTCCAAGACGCAGGCCGCGATGCTGGAAGCCATGCAGGAACATCGAGTCACCGTTGTTGGTCGACCGTACCCCCTCGAACCGCCGTTTTTTGTACTGGCCACGCAGAACCCTGTCGAGCAGGAAGGCACGTATCCGCTGCCCGAAGCACAGCTGGACCGGTTCATGTTTCTGATCAACGTCGATTATCCGTCACGTGCGGAAGAACTGGAAATCGCACGGACGACGACGGGCGGCACCGTTCCACGCCTGGACCATATCATCGACGCGGCCGCCGTGCAAAAGTTTCAGGAACTCGTACGACGTGTGCCCGTACCGCAGCATATTTACGAATTTGCCGTGGACCTTGTGCGCCGAACTCGTCCGAAAACCAAAGAATCCCCCGACTGGCTGAAACCACTGGTGTCGTGGGGCGCTGGTCCGCGCGCAGTCCAGTACCTGATCCTTGGTGCAAAATCGCGAGCCGCTCTGACCGGCAGCTACATGGCTCGCCTGGAAGACATCCTGGCCGTTGCCGAACCCGTTTTGACGCATCGCGTGCTGACAACTTTTAATGCCGAATCTGAAGGCATCACCAGCAACGACATCATTGACCGGCTGGTGAAGGAACTGAACGAAGAACAAGTGGCTTAAAGACCGAAACTCGAAACTCGAAACTCGAAAACTGAAAACTGAAAACTGAAAACTGAAATTCCCCCATGCGAAACTTTGTCGATCCGAAAGTCGTGTCACGTCTGCGAGGGCTCGCACTGGATGCCAGAACGCCGATGATCGGCAGCGTGTCAGGGCGACATCGCAGCCCAACGCGAGGATCCAGCCTGGAATTCTCCGAGTACCGCAAATATGTCCCTGGCGACGACACGCGACGCCTGGACTGGCGCGCCTGGGGGCGCAGCGATCGGTTCTATATCAAAGAATACGAAGCGGACACAAACCTGCGACTGTGCCTGGTTGTGGATGTCAGCGGCTCCATGAATTACGGCCCGGATGGCAGCACTGCAGAAGGCACAACGAAACTCGAATACGCGCGGCGACTCGGCGGCACGCTGGCGTATCTGGCCTCCGGTCAGGGGGACGCCGTAGGTTTGTACTCGGCCGGCAGCACTTTCAACCGCGAGATTCGCCCGAAACGCAGCGGGGCGCATTTGAAATTCGTGCTGGATGAACTCGGTGAAATGAAGGCTGAAGGTGAAACCGGTCTGCCGGGCGCACTCCATCAGGCCGCCGAACGCATTGCTCAGCGTGCCCTCGTCGTGGTCATCTCCGATCTGTTTATGGATCCTGAAACACTCAAAAGCGCGTTTCAGCACCTGCGATTTCGCAAGCACGATGTTGCCGTGTTTCATCTGGTGGAACAAAACGAGATCGATTTTCAATTCGATCGCCCGATCCGTTTCGTGGACCTCGAAGGTGCCGGTCCGCTGCTTGTCGATCCCACAACCATCGCGAAACAATATCGACAGGCCGTTCAAACATGGCTGGAGCAACTCCGCATCGTCTTCCGGGATTCGGCAGTGGACTATCACCGTGTCAACATCGCAGAGAACTACTCGGATGTGCTCGCAAGGTTTCTGCTGGCGAGGAAGAGGTGAGTTGCAGGCGAGCGGTGTGGCGTCAGCCCACCGGTACGTTGCAGTTCCGGAGACAGCATTCGCCGAGCACTGGAATTCATTGTCCCGTTCCGAGAAATCCAATGTACCGGCAGGCTGACACCTGCCGCCCGCCAGTTTCTGACAACTGGCATCATGTTTGCATCTCTATGATTGCGTCGCCGTCTGCCGGCGCTGTATCCTCCAGTTGCAAACTAGTCCATCCGGGTGTTGACGCATCCCGGGATGCCGCTGTGAAATTCAGCGTGACTGCCATCCACCAGGAATTCCATGTCTGATTCGGTCGTAGTACTTGCCCATCACGAAGAAGCGCGAGCCCTGTTTGGGTTGCGAGATGAGCACCTGCGCCGTCTGTGTTCTGTGACCGGTGCCAAAGTGGTCCTTCGCGGCAATCAGGTGCGAGTGACAGGCGAACCTGATCAGGTGGTTCTGTGTCTGGAAACACTGCAGCAGTGGCGTGTGATTCTGCAGCGGAACTCAGAACTTGTGCCGTCAGACATCGTTCGTTCACTCGGGGAAGATCCCGCACGAAAGGGAAAAATGATTCATTCCGACATGCAGCGTTCCAATCATGCCGAAAACGTCAACTACTTTGCCGGACGCGGATCTCAGGAACTGCGGCCTGGCAAAGATCGTGTGGGTCAGATTCGTGCAAAAACAGATGGACAGAGGATCTACATGGACGCGATGCGGCACAGCGAACTCGTGCTGTGCGATGGTCCGGCCGGTTCAGGGAAAACTTATCTGGCAGTCGCCCTCGCGTTGGAAGCCCTGCGTTCAGAACAAGTGCGAAAAATTGTGCTGGTCCGCCCGGCTGTGGAAGCTGGAGAAAAACTGGGATTTCTGCCGGGCGACATGATTGCCAAGGTCAATCCGTTCCTGCGACCACTTCTCGACGCGATTCATGACATGCTCGACGCAGAACAAGTGCGGCGTTATCTGGCGAATGATGTCATAGAAATCGTGCCCCTGGCGTTCATGCGAGGCCGAACGTTGAACGATACGTTTATGATCCTGGATGAGGCTCAGAACACGACTTGTACCCAGATGAAGATGTTTTTGACCCGCATGGGGCTGAATTCCCGAATTGTGGTGACCGGCGATTCAACCCAGATTGACCTCGGAAAAGATATGGAAAGCGGACTTAAGGACGGGATTAGGCGGCTTTCTCAGATACCTGGGGTTGCCATTGTGCGCCTGAATGGACAGGATATTGTCCGCCATCGACTGGTTCGGGAGATTGTTTCGGCGTACGAAACTACGGCTGGTCAGGATTTCTCAACATCCTGATTTGCGAAATTCTCCGATCACAGTCTGCGCGTCGGACGCTCATCCGTCGGCTCTTTTATCGCCATGTCGTTCTTTGGAACCCGACGGACACGACAGTCACAAGTACGCGCCTTTCGTCCGACGCCTTCACTTTGGGACCGCTTGATCGCGGGCTTTCGCGATTACCGCGTCCTGTCACAAGTTCTGATTGCGATGCTGGCTGTGCTGCTGTTGCTTTGTGCGCTGCAGGCATGGAAGCCCAGGTTTCATTATCGAGCGGGTCAGTTTGCCGACGTGGGAATTCAGTCGCGCATCGACTTTGAAGTGGAAAACGTCGCGGAGACGCTGCGCATCCGCCGCGAGGCTGAAGCAGCTGCTCCGCTGGTGTTGATTCAGGAACCGGCCGTCATCGATCGCCTGGTTTCGCAGCTTCGAGCCCAGCTGAGCGAAGTGTCGAACGCTGATTCCGTCGATCAACTGTCGCAGCCGACACTTGACGCATTCGGGTTCTCTGCGGTCGGAGCAAAAGAACGGGAACACGCCTTCAGCCTGCTGCGCAATCCTCTGCAGGATGCTGATGAGTCTTCGGGCAAGCGTCTGGACGAACTGATGGGCGAAGTCGAAAAACTCCTGGCGGACGCCCGCAAAATCGGATTGATTGCAAATCTTGAAGCGCGTCGCCTGACCGGCGATCCTCTTGACGAACCGACGCCCCTCAACCGAAATCGATCGATCAAGGTGGTGAGTGACAAGGGGCGCCTGTTGCACAACGGTGTGCTGGCGGACGTGCTGCTGCAGGAACAACTTCGCGAGACCGGTCGACTGGGAAAATCATGGCCGACACTGACATCGCTGTCGGTGATCAAGCCGACTCTCGAAACATGGCTGCAGCAAAATCTCAAAAATCAGCTGCAGCTCGATTCCGCTGCCACAAAGGCGGAACTCAAGCTCGCATCGGACGGCGCCCAGCAGAGATTCGATCGCTACCCCCGAAAAACCGTGCTTGTACCCGCCGGTGATCAGTTGGCAGAAACGGAGAAGGGTCTTGGGATTCTGCGACTGGAGTACAACGCTTATGCGGAAAATGTGACTCCCTGGCAGCGAGTCTCGCAAATCAACGGCATTGCCACACTGGTGTTGCTGCTGGTTGTGCTGTTCGGCGTGTTTCTGAAGTATTTTTCCCCGGAAATGCTGGAGGACAATTCCAAACTGCTGGTGTTCGTTGGGATGTGCTCGGCATCGGTCTTTCTGAGTGGCCTGATGAGTGCCGATCCGTGGCGTGCGGAAATCATTCCATTGCTGGCCACGGTGATGATTACCGCAATTGCCTATAGCCAGGTGGTCGCCATCCTGACGGCGTTCCTGTTGTCACTCCTGGTGGCAATGTCCACGTTAGGTGACATCGGCCATTTTCTGACGCTGATGACGATTTGCGTCACATCGACGATTCCGCTGCGTCGAATCAAGTCGCGGCTGGTGATGGTGAAGGCGGGCTTTCTGGTGGCGACAGTCTCGTTCTACGCCGTCTGGAGTACCAGTGTGATCCAGGCCGAAGGAAATGCCGAAGCATGGCGAAACCTGGCGATCGTCGTCACGGGATTGAAATTCGCCGGATGGGCTCTCGTCTGTTGCTATCTGGTCGCGGGCAGCCTGCCGTTTATTGAACAGGCTTTTGGAATCGTGACGGACATCAGTCTGCTGGAACTCACGGGCGTATCGCATCCTCTGTTGCAGGAACTCGCGCGTCGCGCGCCGGGAACTTACAACCATTCCATGACGGTCGCGTCGCTGGCTGAAGCGGCGGCGGAAGCAATCGGAGCGAATGGTCTGCTGACGCGCGTCGGGGCATATTTTCATGACATCGGCAAGATGCTGAAACCGGAATACTTCATCGAAAACATGACGGAAGGGTCCGAGAACCACCATAAATCGCTCGCGCCCGCCATGAGTACCCTCATTATCATCGGGCACGTCAAAGATGGTCTGGAACTGGCGGAAGAAAACAATCTGCCGGAACCACTGGTCCACTTTATTGAACAACATCATGGCACGACACTGGTGGAGTATTTCTATCACGAAGCAACTCGTAAAGCCGATGTCGATCATCGCACCGATGCCAGTGAATCGACTTTCCGCTATCCCGGCCCAAAACCTCAAACTCGTGAAACCGCGGTGCTGATGCTGGCAGACGCAGTCGAGAGCGCCAGTCGTACTTTGAAAGAACCAACGCCAAAGCGTGTTCAATCTCTGGTTCACGAAATCACCATGAAGCGACTGCTGGATGGACAGTTTGACGAATGCAATCTGCAACTGAATGAAATCCGGATCGTCGAAGAGTCGTTGATCAAGTCACTGCTGGCAGCACATCACGGTCGTGTCCGCTATCCTGGTCAGCGAACGGCGTAACGATGTCGTTCGAGATTGATATCTCCAGCAGCCAGGACACTCTTTCAATCGACATCAAGGGATTGACGCGTGCGATCGAACGCGCGCTGCAGGTCGAACAGGTCGCCTCGGCAGTGCTGAGTGTTTCAATTGTCGATCACAGCGCCATGCAGCAGATCAATCGACAACACCTGCAGCACGACTATCCCACCGACGTCATCAGCTTTCAACTGGACTTCGCATTCGATGACGAAGCTCCCGATGATGCCCCCTCTGAACTGCGTGCAGCGGGTGCGATGATCGAAGGCGAGATCATCGCCAGCGCTGAGATGGCAGCGGAAATGGCTTCATCCGGCCAATGGACGGCCATGAATGAACTTACGCTTTACGTCATCCATGGCCTGCTCCACATCTGTGGCTATGATGACCTGACTCCGGAAGAAAAAGCGATCATGCGGATTCGCGAACGTGCGATCCTGAACGCCCTCGGACTGAATCCGGTGTACCCGGATGATGAAGCATCGTAGTCGATGCGGCAGACACTGCTTCGTGGTGAGAAATCACCGACCCAGCAGCATTCCGAGGTATTCCTTTGCAAATGACCAGGTGGCTCCCAGTGCAAAGCCGTTCGGGATGATGGATTCCACGATCTGTCCGATGGTGAGTCCTTCGATATTGGCGGCGGTGTGGAAATCTGCAGGGAGCGGGATCGGTTGCAACCCATTACGGTTGGCCAGTCGCATGGCACGCGGCAGGTGCCAGGCGGATGTGAGTAATCCGATCCGCAGCTTTGATTCATGGAATCGTTTGCTCAGCCCCTGCATTTCTTCCGATGTGTTTCGCCCGCCTGCTGTCTCAATCGCGGAATCCGGGACACCCAGTTTGAGCAGAATATCACGCGACGACTCGGCAGGATCGACACCCGACGCATTCATAGACGCAATTCGCTGGCCTGTGCAGATGAATTTCCTGGCAATCTTCTGATGATAGAGCTGAGCAGCCAGAATCAATCGATCCCCGGACCCGTTGCCCTGCAGACGACCATTTGCCCCAAGTCCGCCCCCACCACCCAGCACGATCACGACATCCAACGGTGTTTGCTTCATCGGATCGACGCTCAGGTAGTCGGCTTCCAGTGCTGCAGCCATATGATTGGCAATGAATCCATTGCCCGCAACAGAAAACAGGGCAAAACAGACTGTGGATGCAACGGCAGCCGATTGACCGGAATGATGCTGTTTTTTCTGCAAACAGAGCTGAATCGACAACGTCAACAGCAGGATCCACAGCAGGCCGCTGGGCATGACCAGCGCCGTGCCCACCTTTTCCACCACGTTTCGATCCTGCGTCGCGCCCAGCACAATCAAGACCACACCGATGAAGGTGCCGAGCATGAACAGAATTCGAAGAAATGATGGTTGCCGTTTCGACGTCGCGTACATGAAATATTCTCCAATGTTCTCTCACACTAACTGAGTTTGATTGTAGTGCGTCGTCAGGTATAAGAATTTGGGTTGAGTCTGTAGGCCGGACCAAGCGAAGCGCAGTTCCGGCCTACCCCAAAATCAAGCATTGACGTCGCAGTAGTCTTTGCAATTATGAAGTCTCAAGCCGTGCACAGTGTTTCAGGACCTGCCCCAGACGATTCGCCGCCGCCTGAGCCGACCAGTGATTTGCCACATGTGTCTTTGCCTCTGCGGCAAGTTGTAGAGCTGCGGATGGATTCATCAGCAGCGCGGCGATGGCGTCGCGAAGTTCATTCACGCTGCCTGCCGGGATGAGGGTCCCGTAATGCCCGCCGTCCAGGATTTCAGCCGGACCGGATCGACAGTCTGACGAAATCACCGGCGTTCCGCAGGCCATCGCTTCCAGCAACACGTTCGGCATCCCTTCAACCAGCGACGGCAACACAAACACATCCGCTGACCGGTACCAGGCGATCGCGTTGTCCTGAAATCCGGTCAGGTGCACGGTCCCATTCAGGTTCAGCTCGGCGATCTGTTTCTCCAGATCACTTCGGTGCGGACCTTCGCCGAGAATTGCCAATCGAAACTCGATTTCATGAAATGTATGATGTAAATCGGCGATTGCATCAATCAGCAGATGAAATCCCTTCTGCTGATTCAATCGTCCCGCAGTCACAATGCGAACCACGCGCGAGGCGGTTGTCACTCGCTTCTCCCCGGTCCACCAGGCATTTTGAATCGCCAGCGTGGCCTGTTGCTCAATCCAATCCACATCGACACCATTCTGAAGTGTAGCAATGCGATCCTGCCGGATTCCGTAAAAGCGAATCGCCGCCTCCCGCGCTCCGTCCGACACCGCCAGGACCTGCGATGAATTGTTGTACAGTCGATGCAGCATTCTGCGCTTGATCCATTGGAAACGACCGGCAACCGGTGCGAAACCCGTCTCTGGATCAGTGACGATTGTGGACACATTCGGCACGCCGGCTTTTTGGGCTCCGGCGGCAGAAATCAATGTCATCAGAAATGTTCGGTCGTAACTGACGTCTGCATTGACTTCGCGCAGGAACCGGGCGTAGTCTTGCACACGGCGAGAATGCATGAGTCCCGGAAAGTAAATACCCGATGAGGTCACACGTGTGTCAAACGACGTGACGGGCACGTCGGAAGGAACCAGATTCAGCAGCGGGCCGGACTTGTAAACAAGGTACAACAACGGCTCGAACTGTTGACGATCCAGATGCCGCAATAGCAGGAGTATCTGCCGTTCTGAGCCGCCGCCGTGCATGGCTCCGATTGAAAACACGACACGGATACGGCGCATGGCAGGAGACGATCTCAGAGAATACTTGACCACTCATTGCAATAATTGCAGCGGACCTTTCCGTCGGCGGAAAGTTCCGCCGTACTGTCCACAGTTGCCCCGCACTTCCCGCACTTGACCGCCGCAGCATGCGGAGGTCGTTGCGAAACGATGTCCAGAACTCGACGTCTTCCATCCGCTCCGGATCCGCTTGGGTGCAGCCCTGTGTTACGAGGCCCTCGCTTCAATGCCTTGAAAACGTTGAAAATCATAAAGCCTGCAACGGCCAGGATGAATAGCAGCGCGATGACAAAAATGAGGGCGAATAGAATGCTGATTGACATGAGTTGCGGATCGAAGAGCGATACTGCAAACAGACTGCGACAAGTGCGTCACAACGAAAGCGGATTCTACCCGTCGGATCGTTTGAAGTCATGGCTGATTCTGCGGCTCGCGAAATCCCCGATATACGGAAGAAAAACCAGAATACTGCGGGCAGGACGCAATCCCGCAGTGTTGTCAGTTGGTTGTGGCTGCAACATTCTTCGCGAGAACGCCTCGAGACGGATTCCAGGCATCTCAACTGTATACTCCGCGCGGCCAGGACTGAGGGACATGTTGTTGAGTGAGCCGCAAGGCGCTAGCCGCGGGTTGTGCATTCGGTCAGCACCGGCGGCTAGCGCCTTGCCGCTCACAAAACCTCAAATCTGACCGCGCGGAGTATAAATTGAAGTCCGACGATACCACCTTTTGGTCAACCGAGGTGGCCCACCAGGTTCGAGTCAGCGTGTTACAATCGTCAAAACAGGAGTGACCTGTTCCGGGTCAGGCGGAAGATCGGGATTTGCACCATCAATCCGGCAGAAATTGCTTTCAAAGTCCTTGCCTTTCGGCAATTCTTGCATCTGAAGACAGTCAAGCGTCGAAAAATGAACTACGTTTGGCAGCCCGTAGACGTTTGCGTCTCAGGATGGCCATTGGAATTTAGTTCTGCCGACCGCTGTTCCTCGTTGGATCAGCATTGCACGATCAGGTCAGGCAGCAATCATTCAAGACGAAAGATTGACCAGGGACTGGACATGTTAGTACTCAGCCGGAAGAAAGACGAGAAAATCGTAATTGGCGATTCGATCACT
>JANOUN010001278.1:0-3639 GCA_031416875.1 Planctomycetota bacterium
CTGATACTGTCCGTCCACAACTTCGCCCATGCGCGTGACGAGCTTGCCGTCTTCGTCTGCATCGAGCAGCGGATCCCAGTCAGAACCCCAGACGACTTTGATGACGTTCCAGCCAGCGCCACGGAAGGCTGCTTCCAGCTCCTGAATGATTTTGCCGTTGCCTCGCACGGGTCCATCCAGTCGCTGCAGATTGCAGTTGATGACCCAGGTGAGGTTATCCAGATTCTCGCGGGATGCCAGTGTGAGCGCGCCAAGAGATTCCGGCTCGTCGCATTCGCCGTCGCCGAGATACGCCCAGACGCGGGATTTGGAGGTATCCAGCAATCCGCGATGTTCCATGTATCGCAGAAATCGAGCCTGATAGATGGAACAAATCGGTCCAAGCCCCATCGAGACCGTCGGAAACTGCCAGAAAGTCGGCATCAGCCACGGATGCGGGTAGCTCGAAAGACCAACGCCTGCTGGAAGTTCACGACGGAAATTGATCAGGTTTTCTTCCGTCAAACGGCCTTCGAGGAACGCGCGAGAGTACATTCCGGGGGATGCATGTCCCTGGAAGTAGACCATGTCGCCCGTATGATCTGAGCTGCGAGCATGAAAGAAGTGATTTTGTGCCACTTCATACAACGTCGCCGACGACGCAAACGTTGAAATATGCCCGCCCACGCCGTCGTAGTACTTATTGGCCCGCACGACCATCGCCATCGCATTCCAGCGGACGATGTTCTTGATGCGGCGTTCGATTTCCCGGTTGCCGGGGAATTTCACCTGATCGGAGTGGTGAATCGTGTTGATATACGGCGTATTGGCCGTGAACGGCAGCATCACCCCGCGGGCGTAGGCGCGTTCCTGTAAATGGACCAGCAGTTCGCGGAGCTTTTCGGGCCCATAGCGATGCAGGATGTCTTCGAGCGATTCGTACCAATCATCAAGCTCTTCCGGAGCAATTCCCGAAACCGTGTCAAGAACAGCCTGATCCAACATTCTTATCCCCAGAGATGAAATTCTGACGCTTCGTAAGATCGTGGACAATCGTGACACGAATGCCCATTTTTGCAGTTTTGCTGTCGACTGGACAGCGTGCCCGGATTTCCAGACGCGGCGGATTGTAGGTTTGTACTCAAACCCATTCAATGCGGGGTCTGATTGGCACGCAATTCTCTCAAAAGAGCGGGGAAATGAAAGAACGACGGGAGGCAGTCATGACGGTCGTGCGGAAGATACGGCAGAGACGCTGTCAGCCCTTACAAGAAACCCCGTTTTCCAGGCAAGTGGCGGTGTCGCCAAACGATAAGCGTCAAAGAACAGCGCCGGATTTTTGCGGTGGAACTTTGTTTTTGGGAGAGTTGACTCAATGCTTCCGATCGTGGGAATCATCATCGTATTGGGCTCGGTACTGACCGGGTTCTCAATGGCTGGTGGCCATATGCATACATTGATTCACCCTTCGGAAATTGTGACCATCGGTGGTGCAGCTCTGGGCGCGATGGTCTGCAGTTCACCGCCGAAGGTGCTCAAAGACGTCATGAAGGGGCTGATCACGTTGATGAAAGGAGGCAACGTCGGCAAGCAGACATATAATCAGGCATTCAAGCTGCTCTATGAGCTGTTCCGAGTCGCCAGACGAGACGGAATGCTGGCCTGGGAAACCGTCATCAGCGAAGGCCACAGCCATGCCACATTTCAGAAGTATCCCAAGATTTCCCACGACCATCAT
Organism: Planctomycetota bacterium; assembly: GCA_031416875.1. Lineage (GTDB taxonomy): Bacteria > Planctomycetota > Planctomycetia > Planctomycetales > Planctomycetaceae > SXXK01. The sequence goes on from JANOUN010001278.1 coordinate 1,718, forward strand.
CTGATGGAGTTCGTCACCGGCGCGCTTCAGGGCGCGATGGAGGGCAATGACGGACCCAGCCTGCAGGCACTGCTGGATGCGGAGATTCATGTCTTTGAAAATGAACACCATGATGCGGTTTCAGCGCTGACGCGGACTGCCGACGGTTTGCCAGGGTTCGGGATCGTCGCGGCGGTGCTCGGGATCGTCGTGACGATGGGTGCCATTGGTGGCCCCGTGGAAGAAATCGGTCACAAGGTCGGTGCGGCTCTGGTCGGGACATTTCTGGGAATTCTGCTGTCGTACGGTCTGATTGGGCCGCTTGCCGGTGCGCTGGATGGTCTTGGCCATGAAGAAGCCGCGCTCCAAAAGACAATTGCTGCAGCCATTGTTGGCTTTGCTGGCGGAGGTTCGCCCAGATCCGTGATGGACAATGTTCGACGCGGATGCGGAACGGGCGTTCGTCCGACGAGCAAAGAGCTCGATGAAATGCTGAAAGAAGTGGACGCACAGAAATAGCGAAGCACCAATGACCAATTTCAAATGACCAATGAATCTTGGCGCGGGCTTCGCCCGCAACCCAAACAAGTAAGCAGATTTCGCTGAAATCTGCTGTGCCGACTTCGGCGAAGTCGGCTTACATTGAGTCGGCCTCAAAATGATGCGTTGCCAAAAATCTTCTCAGGAATATTCAACTCTCAACGTTTGCAGAACAGGAACATCGTAATGGCGTTGGCTCTCGGCGTTGTTAACAGATTTCTGAAAACAGTGACCGGCGGCTTGCGCCGTTCCGCTGTGCAAACTGCAGGAGAATTCTGACATGGCAGGTGGCGGTGGTGCATGGAAAGTGGCATATGCAGACTTCGTAACGGCCATGATGGCGTTCTTTATGGTGATGTGGCTCGTTTCGCAGGACCAGAAGGTCAAAGACTCCGTCGCCAGGTATTTCGTAGACCCCGTGGGTTTCAGTCTGTCCGGATCTTCCAGCCGACCTGCGGATTCCGCCGGGTTGTTTGAATCGGAATTCAATGGCCAGGTACCGGGCGCGAAAAGCCGCACTTCGGGGCGAGGTCGCGGTTCGATGCGATCCCGCGAGAACATGGAAAACGAAACCGGTCTGGTTGCCGATTCCATCCTGGAAGAACCCGGCAAATCCCAGCGCTGGCAGGACGAAGCGAAAAAGCAGCTTGAATCAGCGAAGCACGTCCCGGCCGTGCGTGAAGGCACTGTTTCTGAACGCGAAGCAGCTAAGGTGCTGCTGGCCCGTAAGATGCGAGAACAAGTCACCGCCGAAGCCATGAGCAGCACCGAAGGCGTATATCAGGATCTGGTGTCGACGTCTCTCAACCGGGTCGATTTCGAAGAACTGGCGGAAGAAGTCATCCGCCACAGCATTGAGTCGCGATAATGGCGGACTCTCAGCGTTGCCTGAGTGGACGCATTTCATCCAGGATCGATCAATTCGCAGCCTCTACGGTCGGCTGACGCCAGCCGGTCGCTTCGATGCGTTTGAGTTCTGCTTCAATGTCAGTCCCCTGATAAAACGACAGCCAGCCCCGCAGGCGTTGAGTCTCACCTGGAGCACAATCCGGAAACTTCGGATCTGAATGCAAACATGGACAGGGAGCATTTCCCCAGACGCGGTGAATCGGATCCCAGCCACTGATGATCCAGCGAGTCCCATCCATTGATCCGGCCACTGCGTAACCGTCGATAAACTTCTTATTGTCGTTCGTCTGTTGATTGAAGCCTTCGGCCCCCTTGAGCATCACGCAATTCTGAACTCGCAAGTCACTGAGCGGCTCAGCCGTACCGTTCTTCAGAAACATCGTCATCGCGATATGGTCAGGCAGCGCTTTCGCCGTGGTGCCGAATTCGATGCCATTGGGGAGGCGACGCTGCATTTGAAAACTGCTGTCGTCCGCGTGCAGCCATTCCTGCTG
>JANOUN010001279.1:0-1816 GCA_031416875.1 Planctomycetota bacterium
CAATCCCGCGCAGGTGATGATGAAGCCAAAGATAGCAAAGTAGCCATCACGCTCCGCGTGATGAGCCTTCCGGGAGGATCGTCCGGGCTATCAACATGCATCCATTGGAACAGCAGTTGCGATGTATCAATCCGCGACCGAACATTTCAATGTGTCAGCATGCCGGAACCAGCAGTCTCGGCGGAGCGAGTCGGCTGCGTTGACAGGATCGATTCCACCACCTTGCCATGCACGTCGGTCAGTCGGTAATCGCGGCCCTGAAACCTGTAGGTCAGTCGCGTGTGATCCAGTCCCAGCAAATGCAGAATCGTGGCCTGAACGTCATGCACATGTACTGGATTCTCAACGACGTTGAACCCGAGTTCATCCGTTGCTCCAAGTGTCATTCCGGGACGCAGACCACCGCCGGCCATCCACATGGTGTTGGAAAACGGATGATGATCGCGGCCAAGGATGACACCGTCGGCCGTGCGACCTTCGCGAAACGGGGTGCGACCGAATTCACCCATCCAGACCACCAGTGTTTCGTTCAGCAAGCCTCGCTGTTTCAGATCTTTGATCAGCGCGGTGACGGGCCGATCCATCAGGGCGCAGCGTTTGACAAAAGCATCCCGCAGATCCTCGCCCGGATTGGTCCCATGAAAATCCCGGAATTGAAGGACGGGCTTCTCAACGTGTCCTGGTCGTTCATGTTTGGGACGGGCTGAGAAGCCCGTCCTACGGCGTTTCAATGGCCCTATCGCTTCGCAGGAAACTCATCGAGGTTCATCAACACGTTGCCAGCAACGGTCCACGCAGCGGCATCGGTGACATCCATCTCTGCCAGCAGCGGGCCGAGTGGCCTGGTCGCAAGTATTGTCGCTTGTGCGACGTCTGCGGTCAGTGACGTTCGAGCCGATTCCAACAGCGCGACGATTCGTGAAACTGCTGCATCCGATGGCGGTCCCACCGTGCGAATTCGATGCCGTTCGATGGTTTGTCGACAACCCCGACTCTACAGTAGCTTCCTCGCGTCTGCTTTGATTTGCCAGTTCGTGTGATCTGACGGATCGCTCGGTTCTGGCTCACTCCTCATCCATTGCCCACCTCAGTTCAGGGAGTTGTCATGACTGACATCGGTAAAAGTGCGTCTCGGAGATTCAGTACGACTCGGCGAGGATTCGTTTCCTCAGCAGCGTCAGCAGTATTCGGTTTCACGCTCGTTCCGAGACATGTGCTGGGAGGTCCCGGATATGTGGCTCCCAGTGAGCAGCTTCAGGTCGCCGGCATCGGCGCGGGCGGAATGGGTGGCGGGGACATCGCCACGATCAGCAAACTCGGCGCGAACTATGTTGCGCTGTGCGACGTTGACGACGAACGAGCGGCAGGAACATTCGGAGCTCATCCCAAAGCCCGGCGATACAAAGACTTTCGCGAGATGCTCGACAAAGAAGCGGCGAACATTGACGCGGTCACCGTCGGTACTCCGGATCACACGCATGCGGTTGCCTCAATGGCAGCAATCAAGGCCGGGAAATCTACCAGATACCTTTTGGCAGATGCGGTTAGGGAGGAGATTGAAAGCAATGGGTATTATAAATAATTGTAGTTAGATAACTACAAGAATTCCCATTTATGCTGCGAATAATAGAAAATTTCTATTCACATATCTATTTATTTCAATTTAATGGCTAGAACAACCGTTCCATTTTCCCACTTCGCCCGCCAGTCCCTTTTGTTTGGTTATTTAATCCGCATTGAATAGTTTTAGAAACCAAAACGAACTATATGCGTAATAAGCTTTTCTGTGCTTTCTTTCTTTTCTGTGCTTTTCTAC
>JANOUN010001280.1:0-6240 GCA_031416875.1 Planctomycetota bacterium
CCTCTGGCCCTGCCAGTGCTCCATGCAAAGGGGGCGCACGGGCACTCCAAGTGGCACACAACCCATCAATGAATGCGTGACAGGCGAACTATGGAGTCGCGGTCGATATTTTTGTCACGGGTTTTGAAGCGTTGGCGGCCATTTCTTTGACGCTGTCGATCAGTTCCGATCGCTGCTTGATCGCCAGCTGGATGCGGCGGCGAATTGCATCGACCGCGACCTGCAGGGCATTTCGCTCTTCTTCCGTATCTTCAATCGCCTGGACAAGCCCGACCTTGAACTCAGGGCGTTCGGCGACGTCGGCACCCTGCGCGTCACCCAGCAGTTCATTGCGACGTGACTGAAGTGCGAGGTCGGCATCGACCTTCAGTAGTTTCTGATCTTCAGTGCGGGTGTTGAGTTGCGTCAGTTGCCCGACCGAACGCTGGATCGTCTGATTCAAGTTGTCAATTTCAGTACGGCCACCTGGCGGAATCTGAGTACGAATGCGAACGCCATTGTTGAAGTTCCAGGATGCCATTTCCTCCGGTGATACTTTCCATGTTGGGTACAGCACACAGGTTTGTTCACCCAATTCATTGGGGCCAATCCCCAGCAGAAATTCGCCCGTGTAGACGACTTTTCCCTGCCCGTTGTCGGCAAAGACATGCATCGGGGGAGCCGCCCTCTTTTCCTGACCATCAGCGCCGGTGACTTTTCTGGGTTCCAGCGCTTTTGTCGAGGATCCCAGTCCGGTCACAAAAAGCTTTCCTCCCTGATTCTGCACGGGAGCCGGATTTGCCGGAGCAAACTGAAACTCGTATCCCCAGCCCAGTTTCAGTGCGGCGAGGTTGACTTCGGCCGTCTTCAAGTCGGCAGCAGCCTTGCCAAACTCCACAACCGCCTGTTCACTTTTCATCGTTGCTGTGCGCAGTTTTTCTGCAACTTCACCGCGGCGATAACCCAGTTTTGCTACCAGCCAGAATTCGACGAGTAGTCCGATAATGACAAGCGTACCACAAACAATCCCAAGCCTGCTCATCAAAATGACTCCGGCGGAATCTCAGGAACTTTATCGATCCGCGAACACATAGCTGCGAATTCGATTCAATAAAAGACCGTATCTGGAAATCGGCGAAAACCAGCTGTCATCTTCGCCATGACCGCGCGGCGGCGGCAAGGCAAAGCGATTCAATTTCCGGCAAACGCCAAAGCATCGTCAGTCTACCTGACACGCAGACTCGTCGCATCCTGCCAAATCCGGCAGCTCATGCTAATACTTCGAAAACCACATGGTCAAGCGCATTCCGGATCGATACAGGTCCTACAGCCGGAATCGTTTGACTCGGTCGCCAGGACTACTCAACCGCTGGACGCGGCGGATTGCTCCAGTGATGCGTCGGGTCAGTCCCGCGAATCACGATGCCTTTTTCGTTCCACTGCATTCCGGCTCGCACATGAGCCGCCGCATATCGCAGTGTCAGACCGCAGCGGCGGCGAGTGGACATGTTGGCATCCGAGCCATGCAGCAACAGGTCATTATGAATCGATGCCTGACCAGCCTTAAGATCGTCAACGACAATTTCACCAAAGGATTCGGCATTCGGCACGGTCTGATCCAGCACGTTGTGTTCTTCCGGGCTGCTTTTACGATACGTCAGATGGCCTGAGTGATGCGAGCCGGCGATGAACTTCATGCAGCCGTTGTCCAGATCTGCATCGTCGATCGCCAGCCAGACCGTCACCGCGTGGGATGGTGTCAATGGCCAGTAGCTGGCATCCTGATGCCATGCCACCGCGCGACCGTCGCCGGGCATTTTGCAGAAGAAATGCGATCCCCAGGCGACCACGTGTTCACCCAGAAGATCGGCGACGCAGTCGATGATCCGCTTGTTCGTCAGGATGTCGTAGACACCGCCGTACTTCATGTGCGCAGTGCTGATGGAGTAACTGTTTCCACCGGAAGCGATGGTTTTTTCGAGCAGCTTATCGAAATACTGCCGAATCGCTGTAATTTCATCCTGTGCATAAATATCAATTGGCCGGATAAACCCGCCTTTGTTGTAACCTTCCACCTGTTCACGCGACAAAGTCTTCGCGCTCGCCGGATTGGCGGGATGAAACGTCAGATTCCGCTTGAGCATTTCGAGTTCGGTATCCGAGGGAATGACCTTAAAGTCTTTTGTGGCAGACATGGTTCGTATGTTTCCGGTTCCTGGACAGGCTTTGGGTGGTGTGTTTGTTGGTTTTGAGCGAGCTTTATTCTCGTTCAGTCCGCACGCGAACCTGCAGTGCCCCCAGCATCTTGGTGATCCGTTCTTCTTTGGCATTGATGAACAGTACGTTGTCGAGCACGATGGCGCGGCGTTCGTTACTGGCGTGAATGATCAATCGCCCTGATCTCAGCAGCAGGTACTCGAACACATCGTTGATTTCTTTGTCGATCCGCAGATTGGGAGCCGAGAAGCGTTCGAGGTTGCTGAGAAACCCGTGATGATGGAGAAGTTCGTTGCCTTTGACTTCCCAGTAATCAAAGCGTCGACTGACCAGCACGCAGATGTACAGGAACAGCATTATTCCCGCGAAGATGAGGTAGAAGGAGGCATTGGCCGCGGGCTTGATTTTCAACAGGGCATTGACGATCTGAGGTGCGAGCCATGGATTGAGCTTCAGCAGAAACCAGATCCCGATCACGATCGACACGAACGCGAAGAACCAGGTAAGTGACGTGGTCCGCGGGAAGTCAAACGCGATGACGACAAGGTTTAATCCCATGACAAACAGAAAAATCCTCGCACAAACGTGGTGGTATGTATGCTCGTTTTCATTCGCATTGGCCGCGGGCGCTGCTTCTTTCAAATCGGCCGGATCTCCGGGCGACGCGGTCGCGGCCGAGTCGGCAGGCTCAGTTGCAGGTGGATCCGACGTGGCCGGAGAGTCGAAACTGATCTCAGGTTCATTTGCTTTTGTCTCGGTGGGAGGCGCGACGACTTCATCTGCCTGTGTCGCAAATGCGGCTCGAGCGATTGGGGCCGGTTCTCGCATTTCAGCAACGGCGACACCTCGCACAGCCGCCACACGGATTTCTTCCTGAGGAATTCCGCCTTTGGCCCACATGAAGATGCCGCAGAAAAGGCCCGTCAACACGGTGGGGTACAGGTACATGATTTTTGGATAGGAAACCAGGTACACATGATCCGGTTTATCATTCACAGGGGCCAATGCGGTGGCACCAGCATCGCTGGATGGAGTGTCCTGACTCATATATTCCGATCCCAAAGCTTGTAAGATATCGCGGTTTGTCATGGACTGCATTCAGTCATGCAGCCGCAGGAGATGGTCTCGTTAATGACGGAATTTAGCGGCGCACAGCCTGAGTTGCCAGGCTCCCGCACCAGCGTCTGCCATTTTGCAGTTCGCTGAACGCGGTGAGTTCCTGGCTGGATCACGCCGAATTGCCGTTTTTGTGCGGTTCGTGCCACAGTTGCTTTCGTCTCCCATCGCGTTTAACGTTGTCAATCTCTACTCCGCGCGGCCAGGACTGAGGGACGCGTTGTTTAGTGAGCCGCAAGGCGCTAGCAGTCTGTTGATTTAATACCAACCCGAAGCGCCAGCGAGGCAGAAACGCGGAATTCCTCGCTGGCGCTTCGGGTTGGTATGACCATGAGCCCCAAAAACCACTAAATCAACAGACCGCTAGCCGCGGGTTGTGCATTCGGTCAGCACGGGCGGCTAGCGCCTTGCCGCTCACTAAACCTCAAATCTGACCGCGCGGAGTATAAGCCACGTCCACCCAACAGAAAGGGCCCGCCATGAATCGTTCCTCCTCTTCCGCTTTCAGTTCACATGCAACTCGTCGCAGGTTTCTGACGACATCCGCAGTCGCCTCAGCCTCGGTCGCGGCAATGACAAGCTCAGCCGCGGGTGCCGTTCAACCGGCAGACGACAAAGTCATCGTCGGTATCATGGGGGTCAGTCGTGGATCCGCGTTGGCTCAAAAATTCGCGGCGGTCCCTGGAGTCGAAGTACGTTACTTATGTGATATTGACAGTAAACGGCTGGCAGCGTTCCATGAATCGTTTTCAAAGACCGTTGACTACGAGGTCAAAACCGTCGGCGATTTTCGCAAAATGCTCGACGATCCGGAACTTGACGTCATGATCTGTGCGGCTCCCAATCACTGGCATGCTCCCGCCAGCATTATGGCATGTACCGCAGGGAAGCATGTTTATGTCGAGAAGCCGTGCAGTCACAATGCGCGAGAGGGTGAATTGCTGGTTGACGCCGCTCGCAAGAATCAGCGATGTGTGCAGATGGGAAATCAACGTCGCAGTGGTAAAAAAATCATCGAAGCGATGAAGCGGCTTCATGAAGGACAAATCGGTACGGTTTACTACAGTCGAAGCTGGTATGCGTCGAATCGCGGGCCGATTGGCACCGGCACTCCGGCGGATGTCCCTCCGAATATCGATTACGAACTCTGGCAGGGACCGGCACCCCGTCTGCCCTACACGTCAAACCGCCTGCATTACAACTGGCATTGGGTCTGGAATTATGGCAACGGAGAGCTTGGAAACAACGGCATTCATTCCATTGATTTGTCGCGCTGGGGATTGCAGGTGGATTATCCGACTCGCGTCGTGTCGTCCGGCGGCCGCTACTGTTTTGACGACGATCAGCAGACCGCCGATACGCATGTCGTATCGTTTGAATTCGAAGGCAAGAAACAGATCGTCTGGGAATGCCTCAGCTGCAATCGTTACGGATCCGATGGATCCGGCTTTGGTGCCACATTTCATGGCGACAAAGGCACGCTGCGTCTGAGCGAATGGGGCTACAAAATCTTCGACGAGAAAGGCAAAGAAGTGACCACCGTGGACGGTATCGATGGCCTGACATCCCATCTCGAGAACTTCATCGATGCCGTCCGCAATAATGATCCAAAGCGGCTGCATTCGGAGATCGAAGAGGGCCACAAATCGACGTTGCTTTGTCACCTGGGCAACATCGCTCACCGCACGGGCGATTCGCTTCGCTGCAATCCCGCCAACGGTCATGTGCTGGAGAACGAATCGGCCATGAAACTGTGGCAGCGCGAGTACGCACCCGGATGGGAACCAAAAGTGTGATAAAACGGCGTTGGGTTTGATTCTGTTTTTTATCCAAACTCTGAAAAGGATTGTTCAATTCGACGAGAATGCTATGGTGCCGGCGAATTCATTCAGATACGTCCCCGGGTCCTCCTTTTGTCCGCTTAAGAACTGATTATGCCCATTGAATCTGGCAACCAGCCTCATACTGTGGATTCAAAAACTGTCGTCCGTGGTCCTCGATTCCCTGTCAAGATGACACTCCTGACTGTGCTCATTCTGGCGGCAGGTGTGCTGGCTCAGGTGTTTATCAGCGAAATTGAAGATGCCATGCATCTGGGGCTCGACGTCATCATGGTGGTGACGATATTTGCTGCTGGTGGTTTGATCGTACTGTGGCTGGCGTGGATCTTATTGTTCAGCCGCTGGCGGTGGTGGAAAAGACTTGCCGGTGCAACGCTTCTCGTGTTGGTGACCTTCGCGTCGCTGAAAGTCTTCCGTCCAGTACATGGCGGCGACGTCAATCTGCTTCGATTCGAACCGATTTGGGCTGAACCTCGTGAAATCCTGACAACCGATGCTCCTGCGAAATCCAGGGCTGATCTGTCGGTTGAATCCCCGACAGATTTCCCAAGGTTTCTTGGTTCAGGGCAAAACGGTATCGTCGCGAATGGTTATGGAATTGACGCTGCAGCATTCGCGCAGAGCGCACGTATCCTCTGGAAACAGCCGATCGGAGCAGGCTGGTCCGGGTTCTCAGCCCGTAACGGCTACGCCGTCACGATGGAGCAGAGGGGAGATCAGGAATGTGTGACGTGTTACGAAATCAGTACTGGTGAACTCAAGTGGATCTACAGTCACGCCGCACGCCACAAAGACAAGATGGGACTGGGCCGAATCGGACCTCGTTCCACACCCACGATTCATCAGAGTAAAGTCTATGCAGTCGGTGCCGTGGGAAATCTTGTCTGTCTGAACGGCTCTGACGGCTCGGTCGTCTGGCAGAAGGATGTGAACTCAATCCTTGGCATAAGGCTGAGCGAAGTTGAAGACTCGGATGGCTTCAGGACGCAGTTCGAAGAAAACACCCGACTGTCATGGGCCCGGTCGGGTGCTCCATTGATCGTCGATGAAACAGTTGTTGTGGCCGGAGGAGGACCGGAAGGCGAAA
>JANOUN010001281.1:0-18086 GCA_031416875.1 Planctomycetota bacterium
GCCTTCAATTCCTGCAGGTCGTAGACGCTCAACAGAATGTCACCAGACTCAAGCTCGTCCGCAACTTCGGTGATGTCGATGGGTATGTTGGTAAGAGCCATTCAATGTTTCTCAACTGATTCGGAATCAGTCCGGAAGCGATACCCAGACGGAATCGATGTGGCCAATTGGTTAAACGCTGCGAGTGCATTGCCAAGCCTTGAAAAACGAGTCAGGAATTAATAGCCAAAACGCCCAAAGGGTGCTCTGCACTACTGGTTCCTGACCCCTTTTCCAAAGCGTATCAGCGGCTCGAACCACGGGCAAGTCCTACGTACATAAACTTGCTTCGAGAGCGACTACGGCAAACCGTGTCCGTCCGCCATTCAACAGGCCGCGATTCCTACTTGCTCTTGAGAATCAGCACCGGATGTTCAGGTTCAGCCCCATTGACGATTGCGTTGACGCAGCGGGACAAAAGCACCAGCGTCGGACCGTCGTTCGGAAACTCTTCCAGCAGATGGCTCAACTGTCGTGCCGCAATTCGGAACTCCCTGCCTTCAAATCGTTCCAATGCCTGTTCGTACCCGCGGTTGAGTGTCTGCGCCTCTTGAGTGTTCAACTCAAACAGCCCAACTGATTCTTGCATGTTGACGACTTGTCCATCACAAAGCTTTCGTCGATAAAACAGGTTCATCGACAAATTAAGTGCGCGGGTTAGAAACCGCTGTCTATCCAACGGGAGCCAACTCCGGGAGAGGCATGCCTTAGAAATTTGCGGTAAAGTATTGTGCGATTGGCCTGGGGTTTCGAGCCATTAGCTGGTGTTTCTTCGGGATGAAGTACGCTGGAAGACGATCGATCAGTCGACAAACAGGCTGTGTCATTCTCCAGGACTTCATTTTCCGCCGCAAACTTCATTTTTTCGTTGAACCGAAAACTGTCAGATGAGGGTTATCCCTCTGCTGCCGCTGCCATGGAGGTGTCTCTGCATAGCGGAGCGCTGTTCGGCCAATGATTGCAATTCGCCGACAGAGGTGTAGATTGCATTCGACCACTCGAATTACTTGTCTGGGAATGTTCAAAAAGCTGCCCGATGCGGTTTCAAATCCCGTTTTTGTCGGTGGTCTGCTGCTTCTCAGGAATCCGTTATCGTGCAATACTCCGGCGCACAAGAATATGAACGCCTGACACCGCTGGAGAATACTCGACTCTGGTCAGCATTCAGGGCGATGGCTGAGGATCAGACGATCGTTGAACTGCGAATCATCGCACTTCGCAGTGCAGACGACGTTGCTCGGCTGGTTCGACGATTGCAATTGATTTCGGTCGTGCGTCATCCGTCCATCCGGCAAGTGATTGATATCGTACCGGGTGATGCCGATCATGACTCGCCGTTCTTTGTGGTCGAGTCATTCACCGGCGAGACGCTCAGAGTGCCATGGTCACACAAGTCCTTGACTGCAGGACAGACAATTCTGCTTGGGATGCAAATTGCCGGAGGACTCGCCGAAGCACATCGCTGTGGAGTTACCGCCGGGAAGATCTTTCCGGATTCGATCTTCGAACGTTCTGCCGACAAATGGGCGCTCGATCTGACGAAATCTCTGATCTGGGAGATGGAAGGTGCAGCCCCTGAGGCTGATTCTGAAGAAGACGTGCTGGAGCTCTGCACGTTACTGAAGGGATTGTGTAACTCGAAGAGTTCCGGGTCACAATCGGAGGAAGACTGCCAGTGGAGCGACGATGATGGCACGTCGAAGTTGACATCCGGGTTACTGGAGATTCATGATCGCGGAATCCATTCTGATCCATTCCCGCGGCCTTCCGCCGAAGAAGTATTCGTCGCTCTGAAGAAACTCGATGCATCGCTCATGGAGGCGGCGAGCGGCGATACCGACAGTACGCTGGTCGCGCCAATGCAGGGCGCGGATCAACTTGAAAGAACGCTTTATGAACTGGAGTCATCGACGCAACCCGGCGTCACTCCGGTGCCGGAGTCTCTGGGGCGATTCAAGCTGCACGAGAAGCTGGGTTCCGGAGCCACAGGGGTCGTGTTTCGTGCCACGGACCTCAGCAATGGTGTGACGGTGGCGGTTAAGGTGCTGAACCCGGAGCTGGCACGCAACCCACTGGCACTGCAGCGTTTCTCGAAGGAAGCTCGAATGCTGATGCAGACTGGCAACCCATATGTCGCCAGTTTGCTTGATTCCAACTACGATCAGAATCTGCATTTTCTGGCAATTGAATTTGTGCCCGGAGGAACTCTGTCGAATTTGATTCGTGGAGGGAAACGGCTGTCGGAGAAGATCGCCCTGCGATTGATGGTGGATGCTGCACGCGGGCTCGCAGTCGCCCATCATCAGTCAATTTTTCACCGCGACGTCAAGCCCGACAATATTCTGATCACGGCCGAGGGCCGTAAATTTGCAAGTCGACCAGTCGTTCCTGATGAGGCACCTCCCGACAGCACAACTCCGCTCCTCAAGCTGTCTGACTTTGGCCTCGCACGGATGGACCATCAATCAGATTCGCTTGCCATTACTCATGCAGGCACGGTCCTGGGAACTCCACTTTACATGTCGCCGGAGCAATGTCGCGGGCAGCAGACAGATGCACGCTCGGACGTGTATTCGCTTGGAGCCACACTGTTTCAGATGCTTGCGGGCCGTACTCCGTTCAAGGGCGACAACTGCATCGCTGTGATGAACGCGCATTGTCAGGATCCGCTTCCCTCAATTTCGAAACTTTGCCCTGAAATCAGCGAAGGCTGCGTCTCCGTCGTTGAGAAATGTCTCGCGCGAAATCCGGATGCTCGATACTCGGATGCGTCAGCACTGCAGGCCGATCTGGAACGACTGCTGCATGGTGAGTCGACGTCAATACTGCGGCATCCGATCTCACCGCCGACGCAAGGTGCCGCTGCGCTGGAGTTTCAGTTTGAGTGTACCCTGTCCGCTTCGCCTTCGCAGTTGTGGCCCTATATCTCGAATACGAACCATGTTAACCATGCTCTTGGACTTTCGTCTGTCACCTATACGACTCGCACTGATCCTGCGCGGGGTGTTGAACGGTTTGCCGAAATGCGAGTCGCCGGGCAATGGCTGAAATGGCAGGAACATCCTTACGAATGGATTGAAGGTCGTCGATTGAGTGTCCTGCGGGAATTCTCGAAGGGGCCGTTCCTCTGGTATATGAACATTGTCGAACTCCTGCCGTCCTCGGGCGGTGGAACGACGCTGGTGCAGAGATTCAGGGTCGTGCCCAAAAACTGGCTCGGACGAACAGCGGCGAAACTTCAATTCGGGCGAAAATTGCCGAAATCGTTTCGCTCGGTCTACCAACAGATCGACAGGTTTCTGCAGCAGTCGAACACGGACGCATCTCTGGATCCCTGGCGAACCGGCATTGCCATGACGTCAGCAGGTCGCAGCCGACTGCTGGAACGCCTTCGAAGCCTGGCGGACCAGCAGATTGATCCGATGGTGCTGGAGACTCTCGGACAGTTTCTGCAGCATGCTTCTGATCTTGAGGTTGCTCGCATTCGACCCCTTGTGTTTGCCGAAAGATTTCAGCTCAACCCAAAACATGTGATCGCTGCCTGTCTTCTGGGAGCGAAAGAAGGACTGCTCGTTCTGTTGTGGGACATCCTCTGTCCCTCCTGTCGCATTCCGGCCAATATTCAGGAAACGCTCGCAGCTCTCAAAAGTCATGCATGGTGCCCTTCGTGTGACCTGCGATACGAAGTTGACTTTGCCAACTCGGTCGAATTGATCTTCAGGGCTCACCCCGAAGTGCGTGCCTCGGAAACGAAAACCTATTGCATCGGTGGCCCCGCGTTTTCCGCCCATGTGGTGGCTCAGACCCGACTGATGCCAGGAGAGCGGTTCGAGCTGGATCTGAACCTCAACGAAGGAACGTATCGACTGCGAAGTCCCCAGTTGCCACTTGTTGTGGATCTGCGAGTGTCCGCCGGAAGCGGCGCGACGCGACTGGAATTGCCACTCCTGCGGCCGCCTGTTGCGGGATCCATTCCCGCATTGCGACAGGGAACGCAGGTTGTCTCGCTCTTCAATAATTGTCCGCGAGAGGTTCTGATTCGCCTGGAACGAACCGCCGGACGCGAGATGGCTTTAACTGCTTCTGCCGCCGCATCGATCCCGCTGTTTCGTGAGATGTTTCCACAGGAAGTTCTGGCGCCCGGACAAATTGTTTCGGTTGCCAGCGTGACACTGTTGCTGGCGGAACTTGTCGATGCCAGTCGGCTCTATGAGGAACTTGGGGATGGTCCAGCCTTCGGTCAAATTCGCCACGGGTTGCTTCAGCTGGAAGAACGTATCCAGGCCGCTGGTGGAGCCGTCGTGAAGATCGTGGCAGAAAGCGTGGTGGCGACGTTCAGTAATTCGCTGTCGGCTCTTCAGGCGGCGGCGGCCATTTTGAAACAGAGTTCCAGCGAATCGCTGTTGCCGCGACTTGCTCTGCATCGAGGTTCGGCAATGGTGACTACCATTAATGACCGGCTCGACTATTTTGGCGAAACCGTCCACCTGACTCGGGCGATGCTGCAGTCCGCAATGCCCCGAGAACTTCTGGCTACGGCTCGAACACTCCAGCAGGATGACCTGATCGCATATCTTGTTGAGCAGGGCTTGTCACAGCACACTGCGGATTTCACTCTCGACTCCGCCGGAACAATTCTTTGTCGTGTTCGACCGGTGGCCAGGCAAGGCCCGTTCGAAGAATAACTGTCCGATTGTCGCTATTCACTCTGCGTCTGCTTCGCGTTTCATGAAATGCCAGCCCATCGACATCGGCTGCCGCCTTGCCCAAAACCGCAGCCCCTGCACCGGCACGGCAGGTCTGATGATCTGGTGCTGGAGAAGCTGAAGAACTCCACAGAGAGACCTGAAGTCCGCATAGACTTTGTTCCCAACGCCTCAGCCGCCGTGGACGACTTGTCGCCAAACGACACTTGTTGCTGCTGGAGCGAGATACACAACGACGAACATGGACGTCAGTGTTGAAACAGGCGTGGGGCTTTCTTGAAGGGGCCGAAGCCGAGGTGGTCGTCGAGCGGATTGTTGTAGCCGTCGGGTTCGTATTGTCCTTCGCCGCCCTGTTGTTTCCGACCGTGAAACCATCGCATTTGAACTCGCGAATACCACGGGACATAGTCAACGCCGAAAGTTCCCTCGTTCACACAGCGAGCTTCACCGCGAAACGCAGTCGCTTCCGTCCCGTACCACGCGGCACCACCGCCTACACAATAGCCTTTGTACTTCGGATCAGGAAAACAACGCGCCAGAGGTGAAATGCACAGTGGATTGCCAGCGCGTTCCATGGGGTTCTCTGGCAGCGCGTGAAGTTCAAGGGCCGTCCCCCCGTGCGTTCTCTGGAAACTCTGCGCAAAACAACGACTGTTTGCACAGGATGCCAAGACACCCATAACGAAGACAAAGCGAACGCAATGGCTGACTGTGTTGTTCCGGCTGTTCACGACTGAGAAGACTCGCATGTGCGGTACTTTGATTGTCCTGTAGAGTGTGCCTGCGTTGCCGCTTGTCACTCAACAAACTCATAAACTGGCCAGCCGCAGCGGTTCACCGACGCAGGCGAAGGGCGGCTTGGTGTCGAACGATTACTTCAAACATTCCGCTATCGCTATTCCGCTCACTTTCAGGCAAATGGATTTCTGAGGAACTTGATATACGGCAATCGCACTCCATCAACAAAAACCTGATCGGCAGCCACGGTACTGTTTTGCTGGGGAAGGAATCCCTGTGCGCCAAGAAATGTCACAACGTCGTCCTGATCAACGCCGTCACCACTGACGCCAAAGCCTCCGACCAGTGCCCCGCTTTTGTAAAGCGGAGTACTTCCGGGAAAGAACACGACCCCGTTTTGACGCTCCAAAGGGGTACTGGCATCGTGGAAATTTGTGCCGGGGTTAAACGCGTCGTAACCCAGGACGGTATCGTTCATCGCAGATGCCACTGCGGGAGCTCCCACATTCTCCGCTGTGGCGGGATTGATGCTGGAGTTATTCAGAATCGAAAAATCTCCTGGATCTGACCCGTCAACTCCGGACGGAAATCGCGGTTCAGCCAGAAAGCGAAATGTTCGATTAGTGAATGCCACACCCGGTGCAACTCCGGAGACCTGATCTTCAGGCTGCAATGCCGCCGCGTCGGCGAAGTAAGCCGTATTTCGAGCTTTCGCCACAGCGACGTCAATCGAAAATACCGTGGCGTCAGGCATCCGATAGAGGCCCAGAACTTCTCCCGTCGTATCGGTCACAGCAAAGACCATCTTAGTTCGGGAACCGACCGGCACTCGGATGGCCGCCCGGGTTTTCTCTGCCGCCGCGATCCCCTGACTGATGATCTGATCGACTTCGGCCGCTGTGATCCCCACGCCGCTTTTTGCAGCCACCAGCCATCCTTCGGGAACTGCGTTGCCAGTGAGATAGAGATCACCGCCGGGATTCACCTGGTGATCCGTGCCGTTGATTGTCCCTGGACCGAGACGGTGACCAAAGCTGACCAGATCCCGAACTCCCTGAATCCCGGGCGTCGGACCAACAAGTTCCAGTTCGATTCCGACCAGTGTGATATTTCCAAAAGGAAGATCAAATCGGCTTCCGGGAATCACTGCGGCGGGAGGATCACATTCCACAGAAGCCGCACCTGAACTGCCGCCTGCCGCAGCGAACGCAATGTATTCTGCCTCCAGGGCGAGCGGTGCATTTGTGCGTTCAGATTCCGTTTGGCCAATTCCGGCGACAAATCCCTGTTCGTGAGTGGCAAAACCATCTGCGCCAGGAAAGAAGACGCCGATTCCGCCGACCAGAGTATCACCAAAACCATCCATGTTCGAATCCGCGAACAATGGGATGCCACCAGGCAGCGTCGCGATCCCTCGCGATTGTTGAGTCGGCGCGAGTCCCGAGGCAAGACCATAGGACTCCGGTGTCAGGATCTCTTTTCCCAACAGAAAGTCTGCGTTGAATCGGGAGCCCAGCACAATGTCGTCGCCTCCGCCATTCTCGCGAATCCCATTGACTCCCGCGTGAATCAGGCTGTCGCGATTTGTGTGTTCAATGGCAAACAAATCGACCGGCGGCGTGTACAGAATCTCCGGCGGGAAGTGTCCTCCGAGACCAATCGGTGCCACGAAGCCAGGGCCGCGTGTCGTGAGATCAGCGCTGTTGGGATCCGCTTCGACTTCCCGCTCAGTGACCGTTGACTGGCTGATGAAACGCACTGTGCGTGAGGTGAGTGGCCCGACTGTCCCCACGGCGGGATCGCCACTGGCAAAGAATGCCGCCGTGCGGGCCTTCGCGACCGCTCCATCAATCATGAAACTCAGCACCTGGTCATTCGGTGCCACGACACCCGCCTCGGTCCGCACTCCGAGAATCGTCCCTTCCCGATCAACGACCGCAATAATGGCCCCTTCACTCGACGTCGCTGCGGATGCCCGATCGAGGAGCAGTTTTACGTCCGCTGTTGTGAGCTGCGGATCCACCAGCGGATGCACGTCGTACGACGATGAACCCGGTGCCAGCGTTTGTGGATGATCGCCGACGGATGTCGTCGGCACAGATGATGTTCGAACTGTCTGCGCAATGGCGGCCGCCGAGAGTTCTCCCTTGTACTGGCTGTTCATGAGTCCCAGGCCACCAATGGCGTCCCGGTATCCTAATGCATGTCCTGTTTCATGCGCCACAACAGTAAAAAAGTCGTGTGTACCCTTTGGATTTCCGTTGCCGATCTTCGTATCCCACGCTTCCTGATTGTCCAGCCAGACAGCTCCGCGAACAAATTTCTGTCCATCTGCCGTCGTGGTCTCACCGCCGCCAAGTGCCAGCGTTCCTCCGGGTCTGCTTTCATAGTCCAGAGCCAGCAGGTTACCGACGCCGATATTCAGAATTCTGTCGCGGGAGGCTTCGGTGTCGCGAACAAACTTAAACCGATGATGCGTTGCGTCTGACCAGTTGTTCAAAGCCTCTGCGACGACACGTTCCTGTTCAGCACTGATGTGGTTTCGAAATCCGGACTCATTGCGGAAGTCGTAGCGGATTGAGATTGGCTCGTTCCCATTCCCCGATACCGATTCATAAGCCACATGGCTTTGCATTGGGCTGGTGTCGAGCCTCGACGCTGCATTGTTGCCGACAGGACTCAGCGGAAACGGAATAGTCCCCAGTCCACCGAGGCAAATTCGGTCCTCCAGCTGCTCGATGCCCGCCGGACGCCGGATTCGTTCAATCCGTGCTTCCGGTGTCTTTCGGGGCGAGAAGAATTTGCGAAACAGCATGACTCTTTCCAGTTCTGCGGTGTGTACGTACTGCCCCACCGTTGCGATCGACAAACTCACGGCAATTGCTTGAGTCAATTCCTGAAATGCGAAGAAAAACTACAGAAGCCGCGTGCGATTGCCGAGCAGTTCGGCTTCATGGCGACTGTTGTCGGCTCCGCAGACGCCTCGCCCTCCCGAGAATCACCGTCGATTGCCTTCTCCCCGAAATCCACGAGTGCACCCGGGTTCTTTTTTTGAATGAGACTTGTTTTCAATCACCAACATAATCAGATAAGCTGGGCCACTCGTGGTCGTGTTGAAGCCGGTGGTCCAGGGATAGCACATGTCCGTGAAAGAGCGAAAGCGCATTTTGATTCTGGGCGGTGGCTTCGCGGGTGTCTACACTGCGATGTATCTCGACAAGCTGCTGCGATCGGAACCACATGTCGAAATCGCCCTTGTCAGTCGCGAAAACTATTTCGTCTTTCAGCCAATGCTGGCCGAGGTGATCTCAGGGAATATCAGTCTCCTGGATACCGTGAGCCCTCTTCATCGACTTGTACCACGCTGCCGTCTGTACATTCGCGAAATTGAATCCATCGATCTTTTGAATCGCCGGGTCACTTTGAGCCCCGGATTCTGGCCTCAGCGTTACGTCGTTGACTTCGATCATCTGGTGCTGGCGCTGGGGACTGTCACGGATTTTCGCGGCATGACAGGACTTCATCAGCATGCGTTGCCATTCAAAAACCTTGCCGATGCGGTCCGATTGCGAAATCACCTGATCCACGTGCTCAACGAAGCTGAAATCGAAGCCAACCCCCAACGTCGTCAGCAACTGCTCACGTTTGTGGTGGCGGGCGGTGGTTTTTCAGGGGTCGAAGTTGCTGCGGAGCTGAACGACTTTGTGCGGCACATGGCAAAGCGCTGTCGCAGTTTTTCCGCAGCCGACATTCGTGTCGTACTCGTGCATTCGGGCAAGCAGATCCTCGAACGTGAAGTGGGCCCGCGACTCAGCGCCTATGCACAGAAGATTTTGCAGCGCCGGGGTGTGGAACTGTGCCTGGAAAATCGACTGAAGACGGCGACTCCGGACGCGGCTATTCTGGGCAGCGGCGTCCGAATTCCGACTAAGACGCTCGTGTCGACTGTGCCCTCATTCCCGAACCCGCTGATTGACACGCTCGACGTCAGGAAGGAAGGCGGCCGGATTGTGGTGGACGGCCACCTTGAGGTCATGGGAGCGGAGAATATCTGGGCGCTGGGTGACACAGCACGCGTTCCGAACGCGGCAGATAACGACTATTGTCCGCCGACTGCTCAGCATGCGATCCGCCAGGCAAAAACGCTGGCGCACAACATTGCTGCGCGAATCCACGGTCGCGAACCAAAAGTATTTCGCTTTCCGGGGCTCGGAAAGATGGGATCGCTTGGACATCACTCGGCAGTCGCCGAACTCTTTAACCGCATTCGGATCTCCGGCTTTCCGGCATGGGTGCTCTGGCGAACAGTGTACTGGTGGAAGTTGCCGGGGTTTGATCGCAAGTTGAAGGTGGGCTTTTCCTGGCTGCTGGACCTCTTGATCCCGCCGGAAACTGTGCAACTCAGAATCGAAAGCGGTTCAGCGCTCGCCCAATTGCACTTTGAACCAGGTGAGATTGTTTTCAGCAAGGGAGACCTGGGCGACTCGCTCTACATTATTTTGCGAGGAGAAGCTGAAGTCATCCTTGAGTCTGACTCGGCGGAGCACTCACCGTCTGCTGGTGAAAGCTTTGAGCGACTCGCGACTCTTGGGGCTGGGGAGTATTTTGGTGAGATGGCTCTGCTCAGACAAAAGACCAGAAGTGCCACCGTCCGCTGCACCAAAGCCATGGATCTGCTGGCATTGTCGCAGGGACAGTTTCAGGCATTGACGACCAATCTGCCGGATTTCAAGAGCAGCTTCGAGCTGGTGATGGAACTCCGCATGAAACGGGAAGCAGAAGCAAAACGCGGTTAACGGGATTACTGGACGGAATTTGGATATCGTCGAGCAGTGGCTGTCGGGGCAGGCTGCGACCAGGACGCTTGCTGGATCGGTGGCCGTCCGTTGAACGAATTCGGGAACATCGGCCTCATCGCCGAGTTACCGGTGAAGTTGCCGGATTGTGGCTGACGGTACATGTTTGTTCCGTACGCTGGCTGAGCCGCCATTGGCTGGCGGTAACTCAGATTGCTTCTTGCAGTTGAGTAACCAGGATTCGCGTAGCCAGGATTCGAGTACCAGCGACTCATCGAAGAGTAAGGTGCAATGTTGGATGGCTGCCCCATGGACATCCGAGACATCGGCATGGAACCCGGCGACATCATCATCGTGCTTTGTGGCACTGCAGGAGTACCAGATTCATATCCCGACTGCGGAAGTCCGCTGTCCGATCCACAGCAGCCTGAACCCGAATTCATCTCCGGATACGCAGCGCCCTGCATGATTTGAGCACCCGGCATCATTTCAGGACTCTGCATGTACTCGGAACCTGGCATCATACTTCCCATGTCACCGCCGCAGCCATCACCGCAGCCAGAATCCATCATGGGATTCTGCATCATCGGCATCTGCATTGCCGGTGCCTGCATGACGTACTGGGTTTGCGGAACCATCACGGTCCGAGGACGAGGAACCCAGACTCTTTGCCAATGCCAGCGGCCACGGTCAACGGTCATCGGTCGCCATGTTGTCACAGGCCTCTGTGCGGGCTGATACTGCGTCATGGGCTGCGGCATACATTGCGATCCACACGGATCGCTGCAGTTGCCGCCATACGGATTCATCAGACCCGGCATCTGGCACGGTCCCTGGTTTTGCCACTGCGCCTGATACGGCATTTGATAAGGCACCGCCATTGGCGGAGCCAGCGGAGCGACCATCGGAGTCATCACGCCGCACGGCGGACCATAGGGCGCAAATAATGGGCAGGGAGCAAACCACGAGCATGGATTCAACAGGTGCGGGAAAACCGGGTGGTAACACGAGACCGGCCGACCGGGATAGTGTCCCAGCGTTCCTTCCTGGTTTCGCAGGTAGCCATAGCCGAGCCAGTCATCAATGCAGCGACTGACACCGTAAGGATTGGGTCCGGAGTTCACATATCCATAGCCGCCATGGCAACCGCTGCAGCCGAAGAGCCAGTAAAACGGTTCAAGGATTGGTATGTAGATGCAGGCACTGACGGTCGATGTCATGGAACACAACAGAGCGGCCGTCAGAAGCAAAGTTCTGATGCGGAGTCTCATACGGGTTTCCTCGGAGAGTCAAAGAGGACTGAGATGACGACAGGGAACCGGTCGAATGCCGGCGTGGGATCCCGTCGCGAGGTGAGACCGAGGAAGTTAAGCGCAGAACGGCTTCGGGAAAATTCGAAGTTGACTCAAGTTTGGAAGCAAATCACATTCGGAGAAACGTGAAAAACGCGGATCGGCTGCTTTCGCCGCTTACCACAACTGACCGGCAAGCAACCACAGGACAACCAGGACCACAATCACTGTGGCGATCGGCAAAATCCGCCTTCGCCAGGCAAAAGTTGCCGATCCGAATGCTTCGGCGTCCGAGTGCAAAGATGACTCATGCGGCTCAAACAATTCCACGACGATTGAACGCCGCGACGTCGTGCCCGAATTCCGGTGATCCACCAGCGGCATGGAATCATCGCCCGTGCCGATCAGGATCTCACCCAGACGCCCCTGAAACTCCCTCGCACTCCACGGCCTTTGGGCTGCGGCGGAAGCTCTGGTTGGCTCAAATCTCGCCAGTAATCGTTCCATCATCACGCGCGTGGTGACCTTACCAGTTTCGGACTCATCTTCGTCATGGCA
The DNA here is from genome assembly GCA_031416875.1 of Planctomycetota bacterium. Lineage (GTDB taxonomy): Bacteria > Planctomycetota > Planctomycetia > Planctomycetales > Planctomycetaceae > SXXK01. The sequence goes on from JANOUN010001281.1 coordinate 12,130, forward strand.
CGCCTGCAGGAGTCGATTCAGCAAACCGGCGAGATCTCGCAGATCCTTGTCGACGTCTTCCCGCGATGCCAGGGCACTGATTGTGATCAAGGCCGGGCCGGAATTCGCTGAATGATCCGCCACTGCCGCATCGGCTGCTGCGCGCAGCCAGCGAGCAACTCCAAAATCGATGACAGTCACCTGCAGATTGTCGGACAGTAAAACGCTTTCCGCTGACAAGCCTCCATGCGCCAGTCCGAGGTTATGAGCCAATTGCAGCGCCGAGCACACCTGCCAGCCAATTTCAATTATGTCTTCTGAAGAAAAACAGCGACCCATTGTCAGTTGTTCCGACAATGGCGCAAAATCACTGGATTCAGTCCACAGAAACAGCACGCCGCCGGATTCACCGTCGCCCAGGAATTTTACGATCGACTGATGCTGCAGCATCGCGAGCATCGTGCGATCCATCTTGATCGCGCGACGAAATTCCGGACGCTGCGAAATCTCCGCAGAGAATATGGTGAGCCGGACTGTTTCGCCGCTGTCCCTGTGAGTTGCCGTCACCACACGTCGCTCGGGATTTGAACGCAGTTCGCGCCCGATCTCGAATTCATTCAGGTCCAGGTCGGCCACCGATGGTCTCTCACCGAGGTGCCAGGTCTATCCCGTGAAATCCGACGGATTGCCGAACATTCCACGACCGCTGCCAGGTGTTCCCGTGCCACCTCGCAGATTTTCATTCCGCGGACGTTTGGGTTCAGGTGGTGCTTCCGGCTCCGGAGCCCTGTGGCGTTCAGATTGCGGTGGCTCTGGTCGTTTCTCCAATGCTTTCAGAGACAAAGAGACACGCTTGCGTTTGGGATCCACTTCAACCACCTGAAAATCATGGGTCTCGCCCACTTTCAGGACTTCGCCCACACTGCCCACGCGGCGCCATGCAAGTTCGCTGATATGGACCATGCCTTCCAGACCAGGTTCCAGTTCGATAAACGCACCGAATTCGGTAATGCGTGTGACCTTGCCGGACACTGTACTTTGAGGCACATAACGTTCGCTGGCGCTGCTCCAGGGATTTTGAGCCAGCTGCTTCATACCCAGGCTGATCCGTTTCTTCTCCGGATCCAGTTTCAGGATCTTGACGTCAACCTGCTGTCCTTCAGTCAGTACGTCCTTGGGATGATTGATGCGAGTCCAACTGATTTCGCCGATATGCAGGAAGCCATCGACCGGGCCGATATTGATGAATGCGCCGTAATCTTTCAGCGTTTTCACGGTCCCGTTATGGTCCTGTCCCACTTCGACCTTAGCCCAGAATTCCCCTTCACCTTCCGCTCGTTCCGCCTGCAGCAACGCTCGGCGACTGACAACGAGGTTGCGTTTTTTGGCGTTCACTTCTGTGATTTGAACTGTGAGTTTCTGACCAATAAAGCTTTCCAGGTTTCCGGCAAAACCCATTTCTACCTGACTGGCGGGAAGAAACGCGCGCAGACTACTGACCATCACCTGCAGTCCACCCTTATTAACGGCAGAGACCTGGCAATCGACAACCTGACCGACAGCCAGTGAATCCCAGTTGCCGCCAGCGCGATGCCGTGCGCGAGGAATGCGACCCTTGATGAGTCCATCTGCGTCCTTCGCATCAATGATGACATCCAACTGGTCACCGATATTTGGATGTTTGTCATTCGGAAACTGTGTGAGCGACAGCACAACGTTATGTCGCAGTCCGGCATCCAAAAAGACTTCGCCGCCGTGGATGGCCTGAACCGTTCCGCGCACCTTTGTGCCCTGGACGACCGTTTTCGTGTCACCGTCGTCCTCGGTTTCACCACCCGGAACAATCACCGCTTCCGGCATGGCTCCGGCATTTTCAGAAAGCGCGGCGGAGATTTCCGCCTCCACCGATGCCTCCAGTTCGTCGGCAGCCGGGATTTCAACGGCAGCAGGCTTGTGACCCTGTGTCTGTCGCGGAGTCACCTGTTCCGGTTGCTGGGCCTGTGGTTCAGACGACGACGCCATTTTCTCACGCACTCGTGTGATCGCACCGCCTTCCGCTAACATCGCGGCTTCTGCCTGAGCAAGGATCTTTGATTCCTGTGGCGGCGTTGCTTCGACGGGTGGCTGTGATGTGGCAACCGATGGCTGTGATGTGGCAACCGGTGGTTGTGCTGATTCAACCGGTGGCTGTGATGTGGCAACCGGTGCACTGGCGATTTCGGCAACCGGGCTGGCGGCTTCAACGGCCTCCGGCGACGGCGTGGCCTCAGGCTGTGATCCTGTCTCCGGCGCTGGAGTGGTCATCACGGCAGGGGCAGCATCCGAAGGAGCTGCTGTTGAATGTGATTCTGGTTGCTGCGGATCCGTTGTCATCTCATCTGGTCCTGTCAGAGCCGGTCAAGCTGGAACATCGTCACAGCAGAGACCAATCAGAAATCCTCAGAAGCCCGTCTGACTTCGAACACTGAGGACAATTTCAAAAAAAATATTTTCCCGGGAACCCACGTCTCTGGAAGGTGGGCACGTTGAATCATGCGCTCAAGACGCACAAATCTTCGAGTCCCGCCGAGCGAAGGATATCCAAACGCGAACGGCTTCGCCAAGCGTGGGAGCCCATGTGCTCCACATTTCACGATCTCTTTATGATCGAAATCCGAAAGAATTACCACTCGCAGCCCTGTTCCTGGGGCGCAAACTGCGATTGACCGACTTTTCGAAGGTGAAGACAATGCCGCAAACCAGTTTTCCTTTCCTCAATGAAGGTTGACCAGACTTGGCTGGCATGGAAGTCAGATCCATCAGTTTGCGGGCTGCACTTGGTGCCGTCAGTTTTGTCGGCACGGGTGATATCGTCGCATCGCGATTTTGTTGCGACAGTCGCCTGATTCAACCAGGCGACGTCTTCGTGGCATTGCGCGGATCAGCCAGCGACGGGCACCAGCATCTGGAGGCCGCGATCGCCGGAGGTGCGGTCAGTGTGATCGTTGAGCGTCCATTGTCGCACATCAACGTGCCTCAATGCGTTGTCGCAGACACCAGAACCGCATTCGCCAGAATCTGCCTGGAACGACTGGGGTCGCCTCAGCAATCAATCAACGTCACTGGCGTGACCGGAACCAACGGCAAGACGACCACGACCTGGCTGTTGCGATCAATTTTCGAAACATCCGGAAGGACAACCGGCCTGCTGGGCACGCTGGAATACTGGGACGGCCGCACTGCGGAACAAGCGTCGCTCACAACTCCGGATTCCGAACAACTCGCGCAGTTCCTGGGGCAAATGGCGCGCAATCGAGTCACGGACTGTGTCATGGAAATCAGCAGCCACGCACTGCATCAGCAGCGTTGCGCGGGAATCACGCTGGCCGCTGCCGCCATTACAAATATCACTCAGGATCATTTCGATTATCACGGGAATGCCGAGCAATACCGTGCAGCCAAGCTTCGCATCGTGTCTCTGTTGGAGTGCGACAAGCCGATTCTGCTCGGGATCGATGACGCAGGCTGTCAGGCAGTTCGCAAGCAACTGAGCGCTGATCGCAAAGTCAGCACGTTTGGATTTTCTTCAGACGCCAACGTGCGTGTCGAGACTCTTTCGTGTTCCCAGACCGGACAGTCGCTTCTCCTGTTGTTGGACAGTGCTGCGATCGAAATCCGCACAGCAATGGTTGGGCGTCATAACGCACTGAACATTCTGGCAGCGGCCGCCCTGGCCGAACAGTCTGGTGTCGCAGCGTGCGATATCCGTGATGGTCTCGAACGTGTCCTCCATGTGCCGGGTCGCATGGAACGCATTCATGTCGGCCAGCCGTTTGCCGTGTATGTCGATTATGCTCACACCCCGGACGGTATCGCCCATTGTGTCGCGGCCGCCAGGCGATTGACATCCGGCAAGGTGATTCTGGCGTTTGGCGCCGGCGGTGATCGGGATCGCGATAAACGGCCACTCATGGCCAGGGCCGCTCAGGATGCAGATGCAATTGTCGTGACGTCCGATAATCCAAGATCCGAATCGCCCGATCAGATCATCGCTGATATTCTGGCTGGTTTCGATTCAAATGCCCGAGTGCTGACGTGTGTCGATCGCCAGCACGGGATTCGAGAAGCACTGCAACGGGCGCAGCCTGGCGATGTGGTGGTGATTGCGGGCCGCGGGCACGAAAAAACGCAGCACATCGGAGACCGACGAATTAGTTTTGATGATCGTCGCGTGACACGTCGACTTCTGCTGGAACTGCAGACGGGTTTGACTCCTTTGTCGGCATCGCCGCGGAGCGCAATCCCGGCATGACATTTCCACTGACAGTTTCTCAACTTGCCGATATTGTGAATGGAGTCCTCACGGACCCGGGTTACGGACCACAGCAGGTCACTGGAGGCTGCATCGATTCGAGAGCGATCGCATCCGACGATTGTTTCTTCGCCCTCAGCGGAAACAGGACGCATGGCGTGCTGTTTGCCGATCAGGCCATCGCACGAGGAGCTGCGTGTGTGGTGACAGATTTCGCGGCGTCGGGTGCAATGCCCTCGAACGTCAGGTTAGGAATGCCATCGCTGGCCGCGCTCGATTCTGCAGAAACCGACGGACGAATTATCCGCGTCGCCGATTCGGTCGTCGCATTGCAGATGCTGGGACGCTGGAACCGTCAGCAATCCGATGCCCTGATTGTGGGCGTGACGGGCAGTGTCGGCAAGACAACAACGCGGCAGATGATCTCGCAGGTTCTGGGATCCCGTTTTTCCGGCGTCCAGAGTCAGCACAACCTCAACAACGAACTGGGTGTACCGCTCTCGCTGCTTCAACTGAAACCTGAGCATGACTTCGCGGTGCTGGAACTGGCAGCAGGAAGAATTGGCGATATCGCATTTCTGGCAGAGATGGTTCGACCGGAATTCGCAGTCGTCACGCGCGTGGCAGCAACCCATCTGGAATCGTTTGGTGATTTGGAAGCGATTCGTCTGACGAAGATGGAGCTGCCCGCTGCCGTGGCGACAGGCGGTACAGTGTTCCTGAACGCCGACGATGCAGCCGTACTCTCCATGGCGCAATCCACGACTGCCGGTGTTGTGCTGTTTGGAACGTCTGCTGCGGCCGATTTTCGTGCGACGTCAATTCATTCCCGGGACGGCATCTGCATGTTCAACGTTGATGGCCAGTCATTTCAAATTCAGGGCGGCCCGCACCTGATCACCGGCGCTGTCGCAGCGATTGCGGTCGGACGGACCGCGGGACTCAGCACGTCCGAGATCGCACACGGCCTTGCGAACTATCAGCCTGATGCCGGACGCGGTCGCATTGTGCAGCGGCAGCCCTGGATGGTGATTGATGAAACGTACAACGCCAGTCCAGCCAGCGTAGTCGCCGCAATTCAGACGCTCAATGACTGCGTTACCGCGCGAAGACGTGTTCTTGTGCTGGGCGACATGCTGGAACTTGGCTCTCAGGCGAGTCACTTCCACCGTGAAGTCGGACGTGCGTTAGTGGATACGCAGATCGATCACGCATTGATATTTGGCGAATTCGCCGACGCCGTTGCCGCTGGCGCGATCGATGCTGGCGTCTCAGTAAATCGAATGTCAGTCTTCCGCGACATCGCCACACTCAGCGTCATGCTCGACTGCGTCCTCAGCGCCGGCGACGCGGTGCTCGTCAAAGGTTCCCGCAGCATGCACATGGAACGCGTCATCACGGCGCTCTGTGCAACGGAAAGCCCGACCCGCCGCTCTGCCGCATAGGGTTGCGGCAAACGATGGGCATGTCCGGCACGGCCGAGGTGATGGGAATTCTGTCTTAACCGACGAACAGTCGCCGAATTCTCACGCATCCGAGCCGACACACGTAATTAACCCAGGTTCAGAATGGCATCCGGAGTTTTAAAATTCGCAGGGTGTGACAAGCAGCTGACAAGCTGCGAAGGCACACCACGTTTCCGCTGAATCCTCGGTGTGCCCGCGCTCGCGTTGCTCGCTTGTCACAC
>JANOUN010001282.1:0-3846 GCA_031416875.1 Planctomycetota bacterium
GACAAGCAACGCGCAGGCACACCGAATCACAGACATGGTGTGCCTGCGCTGGCGCGTGTCACACCCAACAAGTCCACAAACAGGCCAGCCGTGCACATTGCAGTGATCTGGTACTTCCTGGAGTGCGGTCTCGCAATTCGGTGAATTTCGTAATCGAACGCGTCTATGACTCTCCTACCTGTTGTCGAATCAATTGTTCCCCGGGTGACAAAAGCCGACAGGTTTCGATGGCGTTTCCAGGGCGCAAGGGTCAAGATATGTCGCCCAGGCAGCCATTGTGTTTTGTTGCCACCTGAGGCTCCGGTCCTGCCAGGAAGATCTTTCATGCGAAAGCTGTTTGCCCTCACCACACTGATCTTTTGCCCCTGTTGGGTTATCGCGGATGAACCGGAAGAGAAAAGGGACACCACGGCGGCGCTGACAGAACAGGCTCCCGAGCTGGAACTGCGTGTGACAGGCAGCAATGTCGTGTTCAGTGGCGAACGGGATTTGTCCCGCGGTATCTCGGAGGCGGCCACGCTCAAGCGAAAAGTGAAACAGGCGACTGTGCCACTTCGCCAGATTCAGCAGGAAATTAACCGGCTGGAGATCGGTATGGTGCAGGCGGAACAGCAACTTGTGACTTTGAACGCACAACTGGCCAACGTGCAGGATGTCGCGACCAACAATCGCCTGGTGGGTGCGCTCAATACGGTTGAAGGCCAGATGTCGCTGGCTCAAAAGACGCTGGAAACTCTGAAGGAGAAAGAGAACTTCGCACGAACGCAGTTAAACGAAGCGCGCGAAGCCTACGTGCAGAACATTATCGACATCCGCAAACTGGCCGATCAGCTTTCGGCAGGATATGAAACAGCGAAGGACTCTCCTGAGATGCAGGAGAAGCTGAAAACGCTTGCCGCCGAAAGCGGTAAGGAATTGAAGTTTGAATTCTCGTCGTCGTTTGCGGGTAACCTGAAAAAGCTTGACGATCTTGAAAAAGCTGTTCACAAAGAGAAAATCTCGTTGCGTCGGGACGGAAATACGTTTTATGCATCAGTTGTGATCAACGGCAAACACACGACGGAAATGGTCGTCGATTCTGGCGCGAGTCTGATCAGTTTGCCTTACGAACTGGCAATCTCGATGGGTCTGAAACCGGAACCCAGCGACAAGCGGATCCTGATCGAAATCGCCGACGGCAGCACGATTACCGGAGTCCTCAAGACAATTGCGACTGTTCGCGTGGGCACTTTCGAAGTGAAGGATGTCGAATGTGCGGTGCTGGGACCAGAGGCGGTCAGTGCAACACCGTTGCTGGGAATGACGTTCCTTGGTGAATTCCAGTTCCAGCTCGATGCAGCGGACTCCACGCTGGGCATGACTCAGATCGAAGGCGACACTGCGTCTGGTTCACGACGCAAGTGAGCATCACACCTGCAGCAAAAATGCAGGCCGCTTACCCGTCGAATGGAAACAGGCCGCCTGCATCATGATTCGGACAGAAATGTTCAAATTTCATAATAGCGTGAAGGACCGTTCGAGAAATATACCGCGCGCGGTTGGCATTGACTCGTTGAACCGCGTGCCCAGCGGGCCGCGATTGTTGTATTTGAAATTTCGTATTTGAAATTTGAAATTTGAAATACGAAGCGCGGGGCGTTGCCCACGCGGTTAAACGAATGTGCCATCCTCACCGCTTGACTTCTGCCACAAACTTTACCGGCAGTGGAATATCCAGCGGGTCCTTGTTGGCCTTGAAACCGTCGCCGTCGATATCAACGAAGACGGGATTGTTGAGTGCTGCGGGATGTTGCGTGCCCCACATCGGACCCATCACGTCGCCGATCAACTGAGTTCGATGTCCGGTGACGACGACCAGATGAGCGTCCTCGGTGAGCGCAATTTCCACGTCGTGTGCGAACTTCAAGGCATCTTTGCCGAACATGTCCGGATGCGTGTCACGGCTGAACGTCAGGTTGTTGTGTCGCCGTCCGTTGACCAGCACGATGACCGTGTCGATGTCGAACCAGTTCGGACACTGCACTTTGATCGATGCTGTAACTTTCTTCGATTTCGCCACAAGATCCTGACCGGCAATGACCGGCGCGTCCGAGCTGCCTGTTTCGCGAAATGTGGCTTCCAGCCAGGGGCCGTTCGACATGACGATTTGACCATTCCGTGCGTTGTCGCGCATCTCGTCAGAACTGATCTTTGCGGGATCATCCGTGCCGGACTTGACCCAGATTCGCAGTCCGCCGGACCCGTGATAGTTGTAGTGAGCATCGGTATTCACAACGCCATAGATACGAAATCCCTGATTCAGCAACTGCAGCCAGTTCAGCGCTGTCTGATTGCCGGTCTCCTTGCCTTCACGGATTTGATACCGCGTGGGATTCAGCAGCGGATCGATCGGATGAATCTCAATCACGTTCATGATCCCGAATGATCGCGAATATCCTTCGTCCGGTTTTTGATCTCCGTCCCGGTCATAAAACAGCCAGCCGATATCCGGATGATTCTGCTGTATGAGTTTCACGCTGTTGTTGTCCCAGGCCGCGATGCGTTCCATCTGGGTTTCGGGGCTGACATCCGTCACAGGGGCGCCACCGTCCTGGGTTCGAGGTCGATAGATCAGAGGAAACACATTCTGATGATTCAATGGCAATGGCGTTCCGGTGAGTTCCATGCCGGAAACGGTTGCCAGGAACGGCTTCAATCCCAGCGCTTCGATGTGATCGATATACGTGCTGACACGATTGTGTTCTGTGCACGGCGCGAATTCGACATTTTCGGCCGCAAGATTCAACACCCGGCCGCGCTGGCTGCCAGTGTTGTCTCCGGAGGGTGAACTGTGGCTGTGAAAATCGGCACTCACCCAGCCCGGCGTTTCGATCACTCTTGTGATCGCGACTTTCAGGTCACTGGTTTTGCCAGGCTGCACGGTGAGTTTTGTGAATTCTGCGTTGTACTCCGGGCCATGACTGACCGTGATATCGTACTCACCTGCAGCCAGTTCAGTCCGGACTTTTCCGTTCGCCGTGTATGCCAGATTCCGGACAAAGTTTTCGGCCGTCTCGGGCCCCCAATTTGGCGTCGGCGTCTTGTCGTTGCCCTTGAATTCGATCTTCGCCGGGATCGCCCGACCTTCGGCGTCGGACACGGTGATCGATGCGATGCCGGGATGATACTCGGCGAGTTCGAGCACATGCACGCCATCACTCGCAAGCACAAGTTTCTGCACGGCAAAATTCTGGCCCGCGACAGAGACGGTGGCTTCGCACCCCCCCGACGGAAGTCGCCGCACGACTGTGCCATCTTCCCCGGTGACAACAGTTCCCCATGAATCATCGCCACATTTGAGCGCGATCCGAGCTCCGCTGACTGGATGACCGGCAGCCTGAACGGACAGTTTTGTCTCGACAAGTTTGTCGCTCATTTCGCGAGCGTCCAGATAATCTGCCATTACGCCGGAGAGATCCTGAGCGACAAACAGCCAGCGCGTCATCGAAAACGTTGCCCCTGGCTTCACCACAACCGCCTCGCCGCCGACTGGCTCATAAACCAGCACTGATTCGCGTGCGTTGCTGTTGCAGCGAATCCTGAATCCAGGGGCATAGACGCCGTAGGCCTGCTGCCAGAAAATGTCGTGAAACCAGAACAGCTCGACCGTTCCATCGGCTGTCTTCGACATGTCTTCCTTGCCAGCATCGGCACGCAAATCGTCTTCCAGTACCAGCGTCAGATCAGCATTCGTTGTGTTGGTCCATTCAGATTCCACTTTGAGGTATGACTTGTCGGCTTCAAGTGAGTAATTAACCTTGAGGCTCGGTTTTTCCGGCGTTCCTGCTGCTGCAACACTCAGCGCCG
>JANOUN010001283.1:0-2542 GCA_031416875.1 Planctomycetota bacterium
GGCGGCTCGCTTCGCTGGTGGCAAAATGGCCGTATTGAGGTAAAGGTCTCTGTTCTTGAACGTCTTCTCACCACGATCGAGATACCGAATTCGCCAGGAGATCAACATGCAGCCTCCTTGGACACATTGATCGTGATCGTGACGGCGGCTGAGACTTGCGTTTGCAGTGATACGAAGACTTCACCCTTGGCCATTCTTGATGGGTGCAGCACGAACTTGCTGGTGTTGTCGAACCTCATTCCCTTGCCTGAAACCAGACAGTGCGTCAGGTCACGCATGACCTGGTCCGCTTTCTTCGGCAGCCCACTGGCTTTCTCCAATACCGCTCCTGTCTTCGGTCGCAACACGCAGTTCAAATGCCGCATGACCGTCAGCGGCAGAACGACCCCGCCGTGGCCAGACGGCTGGCGATCTCCCCGCAACAGGTCAGCGACCGACCAGATGGAGGCGACTCCTTCCTGGCTGTAGTTCATGCTGAAGATCCTGAAATCATGGCACTTGAAATTGCTCAACTCCTTGGCGAATAGAATTATCCCTAGTCGTCACAGTGTATCGGTTTCCCTTGATCCGAACACTCAAGGAAAATCTGAACCGACACGCATACATTGCGACCGATTTCCGGCATTCTGACGACCGCCTGAGAGTTCTCCAGAAATCTTCTTGCACGGACTTTCGTGGAGTCGCATCCTGGCATTTCGCAGTTTTTAAAATTTCAAAAAATTCCAGCCAGCCAAACAATAGGGAAGAGAGTACGTCCGGGGTCCAGATACTCATGCCAACTACAAACCGGACGTGCCGGTGGAACAACTGGACGATCACACAATTCGCTGGCTGTCACTGAGAGACTATTTCCCGCCGAAACGACACTGTTCGGGGAGAATTGTCGTTGTTGATCACACTCCGCAGACCGAGATTCTGGATCTGGGTTACTTGATTTGTCTCGACACTGGGGTTTGGAAAGGTGGATGGCTGACAGCACTCGATGTCGCATCGGGAAAGACTTGGCAGGTGAGTGACACAGAGACTCTGCGATGAAGTGTGGAGATCCGATTTGGCGTTGTCGATGTCCGCACCGTTGCGAACTGATTTGGAGATTCCGTTCATCGGTTGATGACAATAAGTGACATGCAGTCGATGTCATGCGTCTTCGATGATGTGACGAAACACTTCACTCGGATTGGCATATCTTCGGCCAGCGGCATTGGTCAATGCTTTCAGAGGAGTCGTGTTCAGACGATCGGCAGTTTCCTGTAAGTCGATACCACCTTCAATGATCAACCTGGCACCGAAGACAAGATCATTCATTGATCCTATGACAGAGCGATTCAGCGACTTTGCGTAACGGAATGGTGAGTGAAATTCTGTAATCCTCAGGTTGTGGTTCTGCCCGAATCTGCGGACAGCATCGCCAATGACCTCTGCTGCTCGCTGTTCGAACAGCCCGCTGTTTGTCAGTCCCTTTGCAATCATCAGGCATGTAAAGAGCGATGACGTATTGGACAACAACACATATTGTGTGCGTCCGACGTTGAACAGTGTTGCCGACCAATCAGCGATCTGACGTTCATGGAGCGGAACCTCAGACAGGGCTCCAGATTTGATCTTCGTGGCCAGCTTCTGCGAAAGGCGAATGATCATTGCGAGCCTTATGATTCAGTAATGCAACCCGGCTATTACTGGTTAAGCCATATCTTTCAAAGCCTTGAGCGGCAGAACTTTGACCACGTTTCGGGCTGGCCTGGCTTTGAAGACGGTTTCCTCTTTCGTAAAAGGGTTAATTCCCTGGCGGGCTTTGGTAGCCGGTTTGCGGATCACTTTCACTTTCATCAGACCGGGAAGATTGAAGACACCCGGCCCCTTCTTGCCAAGATTCTCTCCAATCAATTTGGTGAGTTCGTCGAATACGCTGGCGATATCTTTCTTGCTCAGGCCCGTACCTTCCGACAAAGCTGTGACGATTTCGCCCTTGCTCATTGCCTTAGCTGGTACTGCCGTGTTTTTCGCTGCCATCAGAATCCCTTTCATTGAGGTACGTCGGTCGAAGGGGGGGAACCTATTGGCCGGACCTGTGAATGTCAATGTGCGACCGTCTGAAAGGGGTTGCAAACTTCGATGACGCCATGTTCCTCCTGGAGCGTAGACAGCCAGGTGCAACAGGGAGTCAGGCATTGCCGGCTTTGCAGATTTTCAAAATTCCAAAAACTCCAGCCACACAACCAAAGGGGAAGGGAGCCTGTGCTGGGTCCAGATACCCCCTATCCTCCGGAATCGTTAACTTCCCTGGGCTCGATATCGCGCCCGTGAATGCTGTCAGAAGCTGGTTCGACTCTCTGAGAGAATCGAACTGATGAGCGAATCAGCAGCAAAACACGGCAATTCAGGGTTGCCGTTTGAATGAACGACGCACAATCCAGCGCGAAAAGCTGCAGCGCTGCCGGTTTGGTCGCCAATAGCAAAAGCCCTGACAAGTCGTGAAACTTGCCAGGGCTGCGTGTCGGTCTTTACGTGCGTGCGATCAGGACAGGGACAAAACTCTCTGCCG
>JANOUN010001284.1:0-1726 GCA_031416875.1 Planctomycetota bacterium
CGAATCCGAGGTCCTGCTGAAACCACTGGGGTTTCCGCTCAGCGGTATGCCAGGAATCCTCGGAGGCACGATCCGCGCGGACGGGTCAATCCAGTTGCTGCTGGATCTGGCAAGCAACTCCTTGACGGGAAATGCGCACAGCGCCGCACCGTCCCACACGGCACCCAGACAAGCCCGCCGCATCATGGTTGTGGACGATTCACCTACGACGCGTGCGATTATGCGTAATGTCTTCATTGCAGCTGGCTATTCTGTTGTCACAGCAACCGATGGCATCGATGCCCTGGAGCGACTGCGCTCCCATGCAGTGCATCTTGTCGTCAGCGACGTCGAAATGCCGCGTTTGAACGGATTCGATCTGACGCGACAAATCAAGGCAAAATTCAATCTGCCGGTAATCCTGGTGACCGGCCGTGAAAAAGAGGAACACCGCCGTGAAGGGATGGAAGCCGGAGCTGATGCATATGTCATCAAGTCAACGTTTGAGGGAGAAGGGCTGTTACAGATTGTGGAACAATGGATCTGAACATTTCGGATTTTTGATTTTTGACTTTTGATTTCTGAATTTTAGTTTTCGTGTTGAGGACTCAGATGAATGAGAGTGAGCTTAAGACGCGGACAAAGGAGTTTGCTTTGCGAATCATGCGACTTGTTGATGCGTTACCGCAGACGACGTCCGGTGGTGCGATCGCAAACCAGCTGGTTCGTTCCGGAACTAGCGTAGGTGCAAACTATCGAGCTGCTTGTCGAGGTCGGTCGAAGCGTGAATTCATCGCTCGGTTGGCAGCTCGCTCCGAAAATCAAAAATCACCAATCGAAAATCGAAAATCCCTATGATCCGCCTGCTTATTGTTGAAGATTCTGTGACGCAGCGAGAAATCTTCCGTCGTTTATTTGCCGAAGATGGTGAGTTCACGGTGGTGGCCGAGGCTGCGACAGGTGAAGAAGCGATCCAACTCGTAAAAAAGCACATTCCCGATGTGGTGCTGATGGACATTCACATGCCGGGCATGGGGGGCATTGAGGCAACGCGAGAGATCATGCGAGTGTGTCCGGTGCCGATTGTGGTGGCGAGCGCGACGCTGCGAAAACAAGACATCGATCTGGCCATGAAGGCACTTGAGGCGGGGGCAGTTTCGGTCATCGAGAAGCCACAAGGAGCCGTACTGCTGCATCTGAAAAAGATCGCGCCGCAATTGCGGATTGAGTTGATGGCTGCCTCGAAAGCGGCTGTCGTTCGCCGTTCCTTGCCGATGACACGTCACGTGCCGGAAACAGATTCAGGGAAGGGGGTATCCGTGGGCAATGTGGATGTGATCGGAATTGCGACCTCGATGGGCGGGCCACCGGTGTTGCTGCAGATTTTCTCGGCGCTGCCCCGGCCATTTCCGGTGCCGGTGCTGTTGGTGCAACACATCTCAGAAGGCTTCATTGAAGGCTTCGCGCGTTGGCTGGGACAAATGACCGGACATCCCACACACCTGGCCACGGACAGCGCGCAGCTGGAGCCTGGCATCTGGCTGGCTCCCGCAGGCAGGCATCTGGCCCTGGGCAGTCGCGCACGCATCGAACTTCCGCCGCGCCGAGACTCCGATATCCACTGCCCGTCGGCAAACGTACTGTTCGAGTCGCTGGGGCGTCATGCCGGGACGTCATCGCTGGGAATCCTGCTGACAGGCATGGGGGACGACGGCGCCAGGGGCTTGCTGACTCTCAAAAAAGCGGG
>JANOUN010001285.1:0-3095 GCA_031416875.1 Planctomycetota bacterium
GTGTACATGCGCATAGACTGGCCTTCGAGCAACCAAGCCGATTTCGATGAATTTGGACGCCGGCTCGACGGCATCGTTCGATCTTTGTGAGCCACCCGTGTGGCTTATACTCCGCGCGGTCAGATTGGAGGTTTTGTGAGCGGCAAGGCGCTAGCCGCCGGTGCTGACCGAATGCGCAACCCGCGGCTAGCGGACTGTTGATTCAGTAATTCATGTAGGGTGTGTGCAGCGCTAGCGAAACACACCAGTTTCTCACGCTTTCCCCAAATGGTGCGTTACGCTCCGCTTCACGCACCCTACGATTAAGTCAACAGTCCCTCAATCCTGGCCGCGCGGAGTATAAGAATCGTGGCGTTTTTTAATGTCGGTGCGTTGGCGTAAATGCGTGTCACGGAGCGACGTCGCCTACGCGGGTCAAGCGACGATTTGCACCACACGGGTGGCTCACAAAGATCGAACGATGCCGTCGAGCCGGCGTCCAAATTCATCGAAATCGGCTTGGTTGCTCGAAGGCCAGTCTATGCGCATGTACACTGAGAACTCTGTCGTCCGGCTATTTCACATGTTGGAGCGATCAATGGCCGCTCATCCCTTCAAATCAATCCTGTGGTTCGTCCTTCGAATTGGCGGATTGATCGCCTTGTGTCTCTTTCTGATTACGAAGGCACCGTCCACTGTCGAACGGGACAGACTCGACATGCACGGCGTGGTTTTGGGACTGGATGAAACCGGGCAGGTCGTGGGTATCGAACTGACGGAAGACGTGTTCTATGATGAAATCCTCGAGGACATCTCCACGTTGAATTCCATCCGGTATGTACGTCTGAAGCAAGTCTCATGTTCCGATGAGTTGTTCAGCGAGATCGCTGGCCTGCCAAATTTGCGCTCGGTTTCTTGTCGGGGTTGCATAATCTCAGACAAGCAATTGACGATGCTGCAGAACTTACAGCTGCAAATGATCGACTTAAGTGATACGACGGGACCACATGACGGTCTGGCAGCCCTCGGGCAACAGGCGAGTCTGATAAGAATGGCGTTTGACGGGTGTCGGTGGTTCGCAGATGATGACCTGCGACTGTTGCCTTCATTTCCGATGATCACGGATATTGACATTTCAAAAACGTCAATCACGGACGATGGGCTTGCCACACTGGAATTCTGCCCGAAATTAGCCTGGGTACAATTGACTGGCTGCAGTCAATTGACTGGCGCATCACTGCGCCGGCTCCAACATTGCAGAGGACTGAAGATTGTCACGATGCAGGACGTCCCCGTATCGCTGAGCGCCGCCGTTGAATTTCAGGCGGCTCGTCCTGACATCCATTTGTCGTACGATCAGATCATTGCGCCGGATCTTGTCCGCTTAATTCGACAGGATTCAAATGTCGTGAAGACATCCGAAAATCCGTACGAGATCTGGCCCCCACAGGCACATGGATTGATTCATACACTGAATGTCAATCTGGATTCGCCAGGTGATGTCGCTGTATTAAGCCATCTTCCACAACTCACTATACTGCGAATGACGGGTCCAGGCGTTGATGATTCCGCTCTGCCCTACATTGGAAGTATGACGTTTCTCCGCACACTCGATCTCTCCAGAAGTCGCCTTTCTGAGTCAGCGTTCAGTAAAATACCGGTCTTAAAAGTCCTGGAGACGATAAGCCTGGCTAATACGCACGTTTCCGTTACAACTCTGCGTTGGCTAGCCTCGCTTCCGCAGCTGAGGTCTCTTGATCTGTCAGGTTCCACAATCAATGGCTTAGCGATGGATGCGCCGATGGCGTTCTCGAAACTGAGTCTGCTCAATCTCAATCGTGCCCACTTTGCGAAAGACATTCTGGCTCGCCTCGATGTTCCCGTTCTTAACTCACTTCAGCTTAGATCGTGTGAACTCAATGACGCCGACCTGAACTGGCTCGCTGCATATCCGAAATTGCAAGTACTTGACCTCGCGGAGAATCCTTTGGACGGGCATGGACTGGCAACGTTGCGGAACTTACCACTCATTGACCTTCACCTGCATCGCACCGCGCTCACTGACGCGGGCCTTGAAATGGTTTCCTGTCTGAAGATGCTTAGAGAACTGGATGTGTCCGGTACGAATATTTCCGGGACAGGATTCATCACATGCTCGGAACTTGCGATTTATTCGATCAAACTGGAAGGCGTCACGTTGAGTTCTGGAGGCATTGATGCGATCTGCCAGCTTAAACGTTTGCGCTCTCTGAACCTCCAGAACGCCGTGCTTCCAGAGGATTCATGGCAATTGCTGGGAAGCAAACTACGGGTGCAGCATGTGTCGCTCGATGGGAAGAGCGAGATGATTCAGGCGTTTGTACAGCCGGAGAACGTTGCCCGATTGAAAACCCTTGTGCTCAACCGTCCCGACAAGAATTCTCTTCGCCTGATTGGAGAGTTTCCGCAAGTTAGTTACGTCGGACTGTCTCGCTGTGATGTCGATGAAGCGGCTGCGGAATTGATCATTCTCGCACAAAAATGCACAACCGTTGAACTATATGAATGCACAGTCTCCGCCGAAGCCATGCGAATCCTCGCCTCGTCCGAAACACTCCGATCGATACAACTCCGCAGAATGGACACCACGCAGATTAATACTGAATCATTGCAACGAATCAATCCAAAGATCAACATCCATACCTCTTCTCATCCAATTGAAGATTGACTTCCAACGAATGGACGAATTGGTCGCGGCGATTGTCGCAGGGGAACGGGACGTTTCCTCGGGGGGCTGGACCTGGGCTGCGCAAAAGCCGGGAATCCGGGTGATCCGAAAAGATCAATTCTATTCCCGTCCATCGGGCGAGAAGGTTGTTCACCGGGTGCCCCGCAATTGCAGTTGGCGTTACTCCTGAATTCACTCTGCGCCAATTGCTCACAAAGCGTTCTGTGCCAAAGGCACACAATGTGAAAGCCCAGGGCAACGCCCTGGGAACCTGCGAAAACGAAAGACCGGAGCCCCAAAGGGGCGAAATGATCGTGCATCCCCATTACGCCCTTTCAGGGCTTCCACGTTCGATATTGCCGTTTCCTGGGGCGATGCCCCAGGCTTTCACATTGTGCCGCGTTGCGGC
>JANOUN010001286.1:0-7311 GCA_031416875.1 Planctomycetota bacterium
TTGGCTTCGAACTTCTGAAAATCTGCCGCCACCATCTGGCTGCAGGAACTGACAAGCTGATCGATTTGATTCTGAACTTCACTCGCCTCGGCTTCCAGCCGCTGATATTCTGCGTTCATCCCTGAATCGCTCCCTGAAAAAACTTTGTTGCTATCGCCTTTTTACAGCGATTCAGGGATCTTGGCCTAGATCAGCTTCACTCACACAAATTCCCGACAGATCGCGAATCCGCCCAGCGGAACACTGGTGATTGCTGACACCTGGTATCCCGGCTGGAAATGTCGGGTTAACAAAAAGGATTCTGAAATCCGGCAGGCATTCCATTGCTTTCGCGGAGTACCCATCGACGCTGGGACGCATTCAGTCGAATTGCGTTATGAGCCAGAAAGCTTTTTCAAAGGTCTTGGAATTTCGGTGTCTGGAATCGGAGTTTTGTTCTCAATATCGTTTTGGCGGTATTGCAGGAGTCGCGGGAGTCTGCCAGTCAGAGCGTGATTTTCTGTGCGATTCCGAGTATTTGCCCACAAATAATGTGATTCGCAACCAAAGAAGAAATCCAGCCAGTTCCAGACGTTTGTGCATGTGGGGATGCCAGGCGGAAAAGTTGAAACGCTCCGAACCAACTTGCGAAGGCGCGGAGCGTTTCTCATGGGGAGTCTTCAGTGATTCCGTTCGCGATCAGCGGTTGTGCATGCGTTCGGGAAAGATATGGATGGGGCGCTCAGCTGAAACTGAAGTTCCAACCGGCTCAGCTGTGTAAGCTGGCTGTGCGCTGACATCCTGAGTCTGGTATCCGATCGGACGCACCGCGCTCACGGGATAGGCGTTGTTCGGCCTTCCCTGATTGGGATAACCCTGCGTCGGATACTGCTGCTGCGGATAGGCCTGACCAGGATTTGACGGTGCCGGATATATCTGTGATGTCGGACCAGGCAGCTGAGGATTCTGGATCATCGGCTGACCGTCGGCATGCAGGTTGCCCTCAAGGTAGCTGGTCCGATAGCGATTCCAGAACTGTTGTGAGTATGGCATTCCGTGGGCATGGCCCCAGGTTTGTGCCAGCTGTGTCTGAGCGAACACATGCCGGTAGTTGTAAGGACGAAAGCTGGAAAATCCGCCGTAAGCCGGCACGCGCTGGAAATGGCCATGCAGCCACGTATCCTGCTGGTCGTACGGATAGAGCTGCACGCCGTCGCCAGCTGCAATTGTATTTCCGTACTCAATGCCGGGCGACCCGACCTGTGCCTGAGCGGAAGCCGTCACGACTGCGGCGACAAGAAAGGCAAGCAAAGATGTCTGACGCATAGACTCCCTCCAGGGCACTAGACTTTTTGTTCAGTCTGATTACGTTTCGACTCCGCGAAACAGCAGAACTGAAAACTTGATCCATGCGTATGATCGGTTCGGTGGAAAGACCCACACTTGATCAAATCTGGAGAAACGACAGCTTCCGTCAACTCAACGCATCATGCACATTTCGAACGGACCGACCGTCATATTTTATCTTTTGGTTTTCCAGGAGTTGAAACTTCTGGTCGCAGCCCGCTTTTGCGTGTAGATCATTCATCACCGTGGTCCGAGCTGTCATGCGCCACGCACATTTCACCCTGGCGACAGCATCGATGTTCTTGATAAAGGAAGATTTGAATGATACGCGTTCGCACACTGTTCTCGGCTCTGTCCGCTGTGACATGTCTTTTCAGTTCGGCATCGACGCAGGCTGGACTGCTCGGTTGCGGTTGTTCGCGTGCTCCGGTTCATCATGCACCCATGGTATATGCGGCACCTCAGATAGACGCAGGTTGTGAATGTGCTGCTGCCGTGCCATCCTGCTGCGGGTATGGCGGGGTCGGTGGTGGAGTGGCCCAGTTGGGAGGCTGGTACGGATCAGCGGGATTCTACGGCATTGACCATGATGGCAGTTACGGTCATGCCTATGGTCATTCCAACGGTCACGGTCACGGTTATGGCTCCGGCGGAGGCTATTATGGAAGTCCGGATCCTCGCAGCTTCGAGAGTGGTTTTGAGAACCTGCCGAACATGGACGGCGGCGGAGTCCATCATCGCCTGCCATTTCACAGCTATCGCCGTCCCTGGGCACATCCTGGCATCGCTGACACCAATATTAACATTGTCTGGTAGCCGAAAAAGAAACGCTGAGAGATCTGGATTCGTTGAGAACAGTCAAGTGGCAGCACCGGAAATGGGCTGCCGCTTTTTATTTACCAACTCGGTCGAACCGAGCTGAACATCCCATTTCATGCAACCGGCCGAACTTGCAGGCTAAAACAAAATTTGGCGCGTTGGAATCTATCAAAGCACAACAGAACGGGTGCCAGAGTCGATAAATCTGCAGCAACTGGTCTTTGCAGCCGCCAATGAGCGGTCGTCCAGCCATTCTCAGTAAGGATTACTGCAGAAGGGCAGAAGAGACGAAAGACGGTTCAAGGAGAGTTCCATTCGAACTCTTCCAACATGATGTGACACGGAAGGAGCACGTCAAATGTCAGCCGATCACGCCAATCCGGGTTTGTCTCTCAAAACCTGGTGTCGCCATTTTCGAGCGAAGACGCTTCGGCAAATGTTGTCAGGCGCTGTTGCATTGTCAGCACTGGCCCAGGGGACTTTGTCTGCTCAGCAGACTGCCGAATACCCCGCTGGGCTGAATGTGCCAGTCCGCCCCGTCCAGATGCAGAGACTGCAGCTGGATACGCCTTCGGTGACCGATCCGGCGATCTCTGGTCAGGTGGATGCGATTCACAGCCCGAATGTAGATCGCTTAATGAAACCACAATACAACCTTGAGCTGGAAAAACGTCACAGCCAGTTGGTGATGACCAACCGAAATATCCGCCGCATCGCGGTGACCGATTCCACTGTGGCAAATTATGTCCAGTACTCGCCGACCGAAGTCAGCGTTGTGGGAATGGAACTTGGCAAGACGGATATGACATTCTGGTTTGAAGACGAAGAGATGCCTTCAATCTACGAAGTGGCCGTCGTCAACGATGCCAGCCTTGAAGAACAGAGAACACTGGACTTCGGACGGCTGGAACGTCGCTTGAAAACGCTTTTTCCGAATTCACAGGTTGCCATTATTCCCGTCGGCACACAGGTGCTGGTTCGTGGCATGGCCTACGACGGCGAAGAAGCTCAGAACATCCTGCAGATTGTCCGTGCCGAGGTGTTTCGTTCGCTGGGACGATTCAATGATCTCGGCGACCAGGGTGGTCTGAATAACTTCGCTCAGGCCGGTAACTTCGGTGGTGGACTCGGTAGCGGCGGAGGCCAAAACACGGGTTTCAACGACATCGTGATCAACGAGCTTACAGTCCCCGGCGAATACAACGTCATGCTGCGAGTCATCGTCGCGGAAATCAATCGCTCCCAGATGCGGGACTTTGGCTTCGACTGGGCGGTCGAATTCAATAATTCACGGCACACCGTCGGCGGAAACCTGGGCGCTGGTGTCGGTTCAACCCTGAGCGGCATTTTTGAAAATGGCGAAATCCTGGTACTGGTCCGCTGGCTGCAGTCAAACGGTACGGTCAAGCTGCTCGCGGAACCCACGTTGACCGGCATGAGCGGCACACCGTCCAGTATTCTGGCGGGTGGTGAATTTGCCGTGCCGACGATTATCGGTCTGGGCGGTGGTCAGGCCACGTCGTTTCGAGGCTTCGGAACCAGCCTGGTTGCTACGCCGACGGTGATGGATCGGGACCTCATTCGACTCCAGGTTGTTTCCGAATTCAGTGAAATCAACAACAACAATTCTGTCAACGGGATCCCTGGCACGAACGTCAAGCGAGTTCAGACCACCGTGGAACTTCGAGAAGGTCAGACCTTCGCAATTGGCGGATTACTCTCACGGCAGGAACTGTCGACCGTCAGTCGCATTCCGCTGCTGGGTGACATCCCGTACGTCGGGCCTCTGCTGTTCCAGTCCAAGAAGGCGTCCGAAGTCGAAACGGAATTACTGGTCCTTGTGTCACCGGAAATTGTCCGTCCGATGGAACCGGATGAAGTGCCGCCGTTGCCCGGCTTCAACCACACACATCCCAACGACCACGATCTGTGGAAATTGGGGCGTACAGAAGGTACGCCTGACAACAACGTGTATCAGGTGGGTACTGTCGGCAGCGGTTCACTTCACGGAGTGCCTGTAGGATACAGCCAGTTCAACCCGCCTGTTGGACTGGGAGCGGGTTCATATTCTGGTGGCGGCCTGGCCATACAGAGTGGTTCACCATTCGGCGGAGGGACACCGTACGGTCCTCCGATGCAGCCACAGCCTGACTATACAGTCCCGCAAATGGCTCCAAATCAGGGTCATCAGCCATATCAGTCAGCTCCACAGTACCAGTCAGCTCCATCGTTCCAGACGCCACCGCAGGGTTATCCGCAGGGCGGATTGCCTCAAGTGCCGCCAGTGCCACAGAACTATCCACCACAAAGTCGGATGACGAGTCCTTCGAAACAAAACAGTCAAGCTTCGGCAGAACCGAAGAAGCCGTTCTTCCGACTGCCTGGTTCGAAGAATTCGCAGACACAGGTTAAGCCTGTCGGCTGGAGTCAGCCCGTGAAAAAGTAACGTCGTCCGTATTGATCCCGTCGGACGTCGTCCGAAATGTGTTCTCTCCAGCTTCGATGAACGAGTTTTCCACCCTCCCGGCACCTTGGGTGCGGACAGGAAGAGTGACCATGAACATTCTACGATCGTCTTTTCGAGCGAAATTGATGCTGCTCGCCGCCTGCGGGCTGGCCAGTGGATGCTGTTCAACCACATCATCCTGCTCCAGCAGCTGCGATTCGTGCTCAACATCCTGCGGATCATCATGTGATGCAGGATCCTGTGATTCAGGATGCGCAACCTGCGGCTGTCACTGGTGGAATCCTCGCAGCTGGGGCTGCGGGTCAGCGACCTCCAGAATGCAGGTTCCCGATGTGCTGCCGCTGGGATCAGTCACGCGGGCTCACTGGCACGCGATGCAGACCAACGGTGAAGCCGCCGATTTTGTGATGTATCGCAACGAGTTTGTGGATAATTCTTCGGAACTGAGTCCTTACGGTCGCGATCACATCGCAGAGATCGCGGCCAGAATGCCTTCCACACCGTTTCCGGTCATTGTACAGCGGACAATGAACAATGCGGATCCGGAACTGGATCTGGTTCGCCGCGACATCGTGGTGCGCGTGCTGACAGACCTGGGCAACCAGGACGCAAACCAGCGTGTTGTTGTGTCGCAGCCTTACAGCAACGGCCTCAATTCAATGGAAGCCGAACAGGACTACGGTCGATTCCGTCGAATCCGAGGCAACGCAAACAGTGGCCTCAGTGGTGGTGGCGGTGGTGGTGGTGGCGGTGGTGGATTCTAACCTGCACCTGGTTCCTCGCAAAACTCGAAAACTCCTCAAGCAGTTCCCTCAGGGAGCTGCTTTTTTTATATACTTCCCGCGGTCATGAGTGAGACAATTGGCGAGCGGCATGCGTCAGCTTGCCGGTACAAAAACGAGGTACCGCAGGGCTTACGCCGCTCCGCTCGCCGGACTCATTTCCGGCCGCGTGGAGTATAGCGACTCTGAAGGGAATGGCCCACACTGCAGAAACCGGCAAATTTGGCTGAAAACGTCCCGGAATTTCGTCTCGACACGAAAACGGAATATCCAGTAAAACACACGCTCCTGTCTGAACGCTCGTCGTTCTCCTCTCTCTTCACTCTGTGTTTCGCCGTGTTTCTCAACAAGGCGCTGCATCCTGCCTCTTACAAACCCGCCAGGAGACCTGATCATGTCAGGACGTCGGTGGATCTTCACTCTGCTCGCCGCAGTTCCAATTTCAGCAACCGGATGCCAGGTCGATGGCGGTGCCACTAAGATGTGGAACCCCTTTGTCCGCGCGGACAAGGCCGATGTGATGGACGACGGACAGCTTCCAAAGTTTGTTCGCCGGGCGACAGAGGACGATGACGATCAAGAAAAATCGAAGACTGCGGAAGAACCGAAGTCCGAGAGTCGCGTCACAGCGCTGCTCGCGGAAGGTCAGCGAGCCTTGCAGGACAATCGGATGACCGAAGCTCGAAAAGCCTACAATGAAGTGCTGCAGTTGATACCCGATGACCCCACGGCCCATCACGGCCTGGCGATGGCGGCAGATCTGACAGAACAATGGGCGGAAGCTGAGAACCATTACCGACAGGCACTTCGATCGCGCCCCCGCGATGCCAATCTGTTGTGTGACATCGGATATTCGTATCTCCTCCAGAGTCGGTACAGCGAAGCGTCCAGTTATCTGTCCCAGGCAATTCAAATCAATCCAAATCATGAAAACGCACACACCAATCTGGCTCTCCTGGATATTCGGCAGGGAAATCGAGAAGCCGCCCGCCAACGACTCCTCCAGCGTTACCCGAATTCCGAAAAGGTGACTGAGATCCTCGCGGCGCTCGAATCGCAGACCGCGTCGAAGGCCGCCACCGGTCTGGTCGCGACGGCACCCGTGATTCCCGAGAACGCTTCGTTCGAAGAAATTCGCGAGCTTGCCAACCGCGAACGAATTGTCGCCGAACAGCGTCGCGCCGCACTCAGCGTTCCGGCCGACAACAATCCTGTACTCCATCCTGTCAGCACGGGCATCCCTGCGACCTTTTCCGGTCAATCTGAAACTGCGAACTTTCAGGGAAGCGGACGACAGCCGAGTCGTTTCGTCGGATCCAATGTCGATCCGGCAGTGGCGGGCACTCAAGCCATTGGAAATTATGCGTCGGGAAACGGGGCTCCCGAAAACTATGCGCCAAACGCAGGCATGCCGATGCCTAATCCTGCGCCACCGCAATTTGGTGGTACTTTCGGGACGGTATCCCAGGCTGGTGCATTGGTCGGCAACCCGACCGTGAATCCTGCGTCGGCAAATACGGGAAGAATGGCGGGATCCTGGAATCCAAATTCGATAACGCCGCAGAATGCGATGCCTTCGCAGTACCCAAACGCGAATCCACAGTATCCTGCAAATCCAGGCCAGGCGATTTTCAGCAACCAGCAACCGATCGCAGCCACCAACTCTGCGCCGCCGACGGCAAACACCGCACCAATTTCCGGGGGCGTGATTCCCGTGCGACCGAGTGGATCGTTTCAGCCACCGGTTCAGGGTGTGAGTTACGGTCAGCCGTTCGGCTTCGGTCAGGCTCCGATGGCAACCGCCGCCTACGAAAACAAAGGGAACGCTGTCGCGCCCGTGGCAACTGCGTCGTATGGCAACACAGCCATGGGCAACATGACCTGGCAAATTCGCTGTGGTTTGACCGGTCATGTTGC
>JANOUN010001287.1:0-4598 GCA_031416875.1 Planctomycetota bacterium
AGACACGCTGCGGTCCTTTTCCACTCTGTGATCTTTTTTGAATCGTGCGGTCTCTGCGCACACCACAATCACTTGATCGACGTGCATGTGACAGAGACCCGCCACAAAATGCCGCATCACTCCAATTCTTCCCGAGCCTCCGGTCCCTGACCGACCGGGGTACGCATCAGTTTCCAAAGTACCCGCGCCAGGCTGCTGCTACAATCGCAGGTGTCAATGCCATCGGTAAGCGTCTCAGCTGACAGATGTCCATACACCGATGCACGAGGTCGCCGGCCTCGGAAAATCTCAATTCCCGCTGCTGATCCGCATACATTTTGAGCACGCCGCCGATCACTTCAGGGCCCCCCGTTATCCCGGCCTTTTCAGCACTCCGACAGAACACCACGCGATACTGGTCGGGAGATGGCCCGTGGATATGAAGCCGGTATCCCATCCGCCGGAGAAAGGCCGGGTCAGCGACGTCATCAACGCTGAGATTCGTGGCCACCGTCAGCATGACTTCGAATGGAACCTGAATCTTTTGTCCGGTATGCAGTGTGAGATAGTCCACTCCCTGCTCCAGCGGGATAATCCAGCGATTGAGCAGATCCGCCGGAGAAATTCGCTGACGACCGAAATCGTCAATCATGAAAGTTCCGCCGTTTGCCTTGAAGTGCGGAGGGGCCTCATAAAAATGGAGGGAATCATTCCAGGCCAGATCGAGTTCCTCCAGAGTCATCTCACCCCCCGCCACAATGAATGGACGCTGAATGTGTACCCAACGATGATCCAGTTCCTGATTGTGTTCCTTGACAGGAACGCACTGATGTATCTGCTGGTCAAAGACACGAATCACATGACTGTCAATCTGAATCGCGTGTGGAATCCATTGCGTATCGTCATAAACGCTGTGCAAAAGACGCCCGATTGTCGTCTTCCCGTTACCTGACGGCCCAAACATGAACAGACTTCTGCGGGAGGCAACCGCCAAAGCCGCAATTTCCATGGAGTCTTCTTCGAGCAGCACATCCTGCAGGGCCGAGCGGACGGCCTCCAAAGTCACGGGATTGCGGCGAGAACGCTGCCAGTGCAGGTATTCAATGTACGTCGTCAAATCCACCGGAGCCGGGCCGATATATCCGCATACCATGCGCAAGCGATCGGCTCGCTCCCTTCCTCGTTCTGTGACTGAGTAACGATAATTCAATGGCCCTGCCTGACCCAGAATCTCCACTTCGTGGTCATTCTTCAGCTGCCAGTACATTTCGTCCACCAAATGCGATGGCAGGCACAACTTCTCCGAGGCCCATGCCGTCGTGAACTGTGTCATTGTGGCAGCAAGTTTCAGTGACAAATCCGAAAGTTGACCAGGATCAACAATGCAGTCAGAAACTTCTTCCGGCGCAGTCGGGCCCATGAAATCCCCGAAATCTTTCCATGGCAACTCCCTGTGGGTCGAGGCAGTGTCGCTCTTGGGATCTGTTTCCCCAAAGAGACTTTCGCCATCAGGAAAATCTTCATTTCCGGTCATGCACTTGCACCTTTCGAGATATCGTTTTCCGTCTGTTCTGCAAACGTTGAGAGTTGAATATTCCTGAGAAGATTTTTGGCAACGCATCATTTTGAGGCCGACTAAATGTAGGCCGACTTCGCCGAAGTCGGCACAGCAGATTTCAGCGAAATCTGCTTACATGTTTCGGTTGCGGGCGAAGCCCGCGCCAAGTGTATTGCTGCGACAGCGTCCGGCATTCTGTTTTACTGGTGTCCGGTCCGCACAGTGTCATACAGCCAAAACTGCCGCACGCTGTAAGCAGCTTCGCAGGCTCCATCGTCGATGGATTGACCGGAAATTGGAAGCTCTGCAGGTGGTTTTTCCCTTGCATGAAGTCGATTGAGCGTTTCATCCAATTTTCATTCGCCATGAAATCCCGGACAATCGTCACAATCGGATGAGTCCTGCTGATCGAATTGTCCTTT
The DNA here is from genome assembly GCA_031416875.1 of Planctomycetota bacterium. Taxonomy (GTDB): domain Bacteria; phylum Planctomycetota; class Planctomycetia; order Planctomycetales; family Planctomycetaceae; genus SXXK01. Next base: position 1,960 of record JANOUN010001287.1, read on the forward strand.
GGACGCCGATAGCAGAACTGGCTGCAGGTTGATTCTTTGCTACTCTCGACAGATGAAGGCGGAGCTATTCGTGACGGGACGAGTTTCCAACCTCAATCGCAAAATCACCGTTTTCGGGCTGTCTCTGCTCTTGACGTGTTTGTCAGCAGTGACAGCCTTCTGTCAGGACCAACCCACGTCTCAGATCCGAGTCATCCGGGGCACGAACCGGGGCGTAATCGTACCACGTGGACTGCCATCTTTGCCGGTGCCTGAGCAGACTCCTAAAGTTACACCGATTCCCTTCAACCAGCAGTTTGCGCGGAAGCTCATGCACGAGGCCGCGCTGGCTTGCCTCCGAGGAGAGCTGGATGTTGCCCTGGGACTGGCAGAATCGGCTCAATCGCAGAACACCCCGCTCTCACCCGAAGAGACCAGTCCGGAAGAAATGATCTCCGCACTGCGACGCCAGATCGCCGAACGCGACAGAGCGACGGACGGCGGATCCTCGCAGACTCCTGCAGCAACTTCACAGACAGCTGAGACGGCAGAAGCACTCTTCGCCAACAGCAGAGCCCGGGAAGCATGGTCGGCGGACCGCACAACAGGAGATGATCCATCCCGTCAACAATGGCAGCCGCCAACCCAAACTACGGAATCGATTTCAGTACATGCGGCTGCCTCCTCAACGACCTCTGCAGAAGATCCGCTCGCAACGTCCAGCCCCTTGGAGTATGCCCTCCCGGACATTGACACAACGGACCATCCGGAGGTAATCCTGCCGGCCAGTTTTCGCGTTGCCGTTGAGCCCGGCGTTGCCGTCGGTCTCAATTCAGCGCTGGCCGGCGACAGCCGCCAGTCAACTCCGCAACACGCCGTCCTGGCGACACAAATGCAACACGATGCCTTCAACGGGTCATGGTATCCTGCCTGCTGGGCGGGTGCCATCGGTGTCATTCTGGGTTCACTTACAGTGATGACCACGTGCTTGCTGCTGCAGAATCAGAAATCCAAACCAAGCATCATGCAACTCCAATTGAATGGTGCGGCAGGCCTGGCGGAACTCCTGAATTCGGTCTCGCTGCCCTTCAGACGGGAATCTTCCGAACTGCCGACGCAGGGTGCTGTGGTGGATCTGTCCGCCCCGAATTCGAAGATGCCATTCAAGCTCGGTCGTTCATTTGCAGATCAGCAGGCGGAGACCGGAGAGCTGGAACGAAAACGTGCACGGGACATATGTGAGACACTGTTCGCGCAAAATCTGGAATTCCAGACAGGACTTTTGACGAGTACCGCATCCGTGTGATGCTGTTGCCAACTGAAACGTGATCCGCGTAACGACTGATTCATCACAGGCCGAACCAACATCTAAGGAACAGAAAATGGCGTCACCGATCGTGTATGTGGGAATGGATTTTGGATCTTTCAAGACGTCTATTGTCGCGTCAAATGGCCGACGTGAAACAATGCATACCGTCGTAGGGTGGGCGAAAGACGATGTCGCTCGTGCCATGTTGGGATGTGACGTCCTGGTTGGGAAGCATGTCTTTGAACAGCGCCTGGCTCTGAATGTCGTCCGGCCGTTTGAGAAAGGTAACCTCAAATATCTTTCTGCATCAAAATCCGGGACAGACATGGACCGTCGGAAGGAAGCGGCTCGCCTTGTCGTTCAGAAGTCCGTGCGGCATCTGGAAATTCCATCCGGCACCACGAAGTATGCGGTCGTGGGGGCTCCTTCCCGTGCGAGCTCAGATTGCAAGAGAATCGTGACAGAAGTTCTACGCGACTTCTTCGACGGCGTGATGATTGTGGCTGAGCCTTTTGCGGTGGCATTCGGCATGGGGCGACTGACTGAAACATTAGTGGTGGACATTGGTGCCGGCACAACCGACATTTGTCCGGTATTTGGCAGTTATCCCAGCGAAGATGATCAGATCACCATTCCATTGGGAGGAGACGCGATTGATGAAATGTTCCTCCAAACCGTAAAAGCCAGGTATCCCGACGTGCAGATTTCCCTCAACATGGCGCGGCAAATCAAGGAAAAGCATGGCTTCGTTCATGAAGCGAATGAAACGGCCGTGGTGTCTTTGCCTGTGAACGGTCGACCAACTCAGATTGATGTCACCGAACCACTGCGCGACTCCTGCAAGAGCATTGTGGGCCCGATTGTGGAAGGCATCCAGGAGGCTGTCAGACGCTTCGACCCGGAATTCCAGCGCCCATTGCTCAACAACATCCTACTGGGCGGAGGAGGCAGTTGCCTGAAGGGACTGGACCGAATTATCGAAGAAGCACTTCTTCCATATGGCGGCGGCAAAGTCTGTAAAGCCTACGATTCTGTCTTCGCAGGAGCCGATGGTGCCCTGAAGCTGGCCATGAATGTTCCGGAGAGCCACTGGCAGCAGCTCAGTTCACTTCCCGCTGCAATGCCGATCCGACAGAAGGCTGCTGCGTAGCATTCATTCAACCGAAAAACCTGCTGTTCGTGTCCAAACGCACCACGTCCTGGACATTCACCGATTCTGAGATTGCTTCATCTTGGCGCGGGCTTCGCCCGCAACCGAAACAAGTAAGCAGATTTCGCTGAAATCTGCTGTGCCGACTTCGGCGAAGTCGGCCTACATTTAGTCGGCCTCAAAATGATGCGTTGCCAAAAA
>JANOUN010001288.1:0-4262 GCA_031416875.1 Planctomycetota bacterium
GACCAGCGGTTGCTCTTCGCAGTCTTCAAGATACTGCATTGCTTCGGGCATGCGGCTGAAGACGGCAAAATTCGCGGTCGGAATATTGGCTCGCCGGAGCAGCTTCTTGGTGAAGACTTTGCTGCCTTCCAGGCGCGCTGCAGCGGCTGTCGGACCAAACACGTTCAGGTTCTGGCGACGAAACTCATCCACAATTCCAGCCACCAGTGGCGCTTCGGGGCCGACGACGGTCAGATCGATCGAGTTGTCTTTCGCAAACTTCGCCAAACGCATGACGTCGTCTGCCGGAATGTTCAGGTTCTCAGCATCCTGCGCGGTCCCTGCGTTTCCCGGTGCGCAATAAACTTTCGAGACGAGCGGTGACTGGCTGAATTTCCAGACCAGAACGTGTTCGCGACCACCGGAACCTACAACCAGAATCTTCATTGAACAAATTGTCCTGCGGAGTGCACCAAAAAAAACTCGCGGCAGGATACCGCGAGTTTCATGGAATTTCGAACCCGTGTCGGAAGCGTCCTGATTTCTGGATCAGATCACCGGTGCCGACTCAGGTTTCAACACAAACGGAAACACACGAATTGCAGCTCCCGGAGCATGCTGCTTCTTATAAGCAAGTTGAGCCGCACGGTCCGCAGCAAACTGCAATCGGATGAATTCCAGTCCGCAAAAGGAATCAATATCGGCCTCGGCCGCAACGTCGGCAAACATTTCACCGGCGGAGGCCGCATGACGTCGAACCCCGTGAATGCTGCGTTCCCGCACTTTGACGCCTGCTGCCGCCAGTTTGATGAGTCCCTTCAGGAAACGGCCGACGGTCGTGTCGGCGCCTGAAACACGCCACAGGCGCTCCCATTCTTCGTGAGCTTCCCAGTAAAAACCGAGATTAAAGAAGTCCAATCCAAGGAGATAGTTGCGATTACTGGGCCATGTGTCAGTGCTTAACGCTCTGGGGCCCTGGCCAGGGGCATGCTTTCGACCGTGGCTGTGGCCTTTCGGATCGCGGATCGGGTGAGGCATCCCGGAGCCGGGATAATACGTGTAGGTTGGTAGCGGTCCGGAAGGATACAAACGGTTAATTTCGGCTTCTGCCGTGATCATGTGTCATCGACTCCATTGGTTAGGCGTCACTAATCTGGTTGCTCCGCGGAATCGTACGCAGAGGCTTCACATCAGAACACACGCGGAACATGTATTCATCGCGACTCCGTGCCCCTGTCGATCTCGAAAACTGAACATCCAGACAGTTACCTGAAGCATTCAATTTCGATTGCGCCGAATTTACACCTTTTTCTGGAAATTTCGAGAACTTATTGCCCCGATTGCACCAGATTCCGGATGACCGCTGTTTTTAGGCACTCTGACTTGGGCAGTCGAACCTCTTTGCCCATTCTCGCTAAACCAACAAACAGTGAGAGTTTAGGCTTCCAATGCCTTGAATTGAGGGTCGATCCTGTCTCTGCGGACGACCCCTGAGTCGTCTTTCCGCCGCTGATCGCTTGGGAAACAACTGTCATCCAGTGGGATGTCCCGCAGCTTAACTCATCGAGGCGAGACAGCTTCTCTCGAACGGTAGCATCGTTTGACTCGCTTTGATTCTGGGGCAGGGTTTGTAATCTGAGAGTTGAAGAAGCACACGGTTTCTATTCTGGCATTGGTTTCAGGAACGGGCTGCGATGACCGATATTCATGATTTGACACGCCGATTACAGCGAACGGCGGATTCGAAGATTGTACTCTTCGTTGCGGATGGACTTGGTGGTTTGCCATTGCAGCCAGGCGGCAAGACAGAACTTGAAACGGCCAATACTCCAAACCTTGACGCACTCGCGCAGCGCGGGGTGTTGGGAATGAGCATTCCCGTACTGCCCGGGATCGCACCGGGAAGTGGTCCGGGACATCTGGGATTGTTCGGTTATGACCCATTGAAGTATGACATTGGTCGCGGCGTCCTGGAAGCACTGGGGATTGATTTTGCGTTGACCGATCGCGACGTTGCTGTCCGGGGCAATTTTTGCACGATCGATGCAGCTGGCAATATCTCTGACCGTCGCGCGGGACGCATCTCAAGCGATATCGCGGCGAAGCTGTGCGAGAAGCTGGACAAAATCCAGATCGCCGGCGTCGAGATTTTTGTGCGTCATGTGAAGGAGTATCGCCTTGTCATCGTGATTCGCGGGGAAGGGCTGGGAGGAAACGTGAACGACACCGACCCACAGCGAACGGGAGTTCCTCCGCTCAAGCCACAGGGAGCAGACGCTCCCTCGCAAAGAACTGCAGAGATACTTGCCGAATTCAAGCGTCAGGCAGCGGAAGTTCTGAAGAACGACGCTCCGGCGAATCTGCTCACCATGCGCGGCATCGCTAAGATGCCTCCGATTCCGAAGTTTCAGGAAGTCTATGGAACTCGCGCCGCTGCGATTGCCGTGTATCCGATGTACCGCGGGTTGGCGCGTCTGGTGGACATGGACATTCTGGATGCCGGCCACACGCTGGATGATCAGATGAAGTGCCTGGAAGCCAACTGGTCAAAATACGACTACTTCTTCATCCATTTCAAGTACACCGACAGCACAGGCGAAGATGGCAACTTTGACGCCAAGGTCAAACGCACCGAAGAGTTCGATGCGGCCATTCCGAAAATCAACGCCCTCAAGCCGGACGTGTTGATCATTACCGGGGATCACAGTACTCCTTCCAAGATGAAGTCCCACAGCGGACATGCCGTCCCGACGATGCTTGTCGCGGAGAACTGCCGTTTTGATGGTTCCCGTCAATTTGGCGAATCCGCCTGCCGTGTAGGCGAATTGGGCATGTTTGAAGCCAAATATCTGATGTTACAGGCATTGTCACATGCCGGGCGGCTGGAAAAATACGGGGCCTGATTCTCCCACCGGGCAATCGGGCTTCTGCTGATTTCTGAAAATCTGTTACGCTTCAGCGTCGTTTGCGAATGGTGCTGACGGACAAATGAACCGTTGGAGTCCATTCCGGATAGTATTGCTGCGTTTTCCGAGGCCCGCCTCATTCGTCGGAGATCCGAAATGTTCGTTCGTTGCCTGACTGTTTTCTCATCCATCATAGTGCTCATCAGCAGCGCGTCGATTGTGTCCGCTCAGGAACAACTGGCATGGAAATTCACGCCCGGTGAATCGCTGAAGTATGTTGTGAAGCAGAATATGAACATGACCATGGACGTTGCGACAAAGAAACAGTCGATCGCCATGAACCAGACCATGGACATGCGGTGGAAGATTGCCGAAGTCGATTCAAGTAACGGAGACGCAACCATGTCTCAATCGATCGACCGTGTGCAGATGACTTCGCAAGGTGGTCCGTTCGGGATCGTGGAATACGATTCGGCGGGCGACAAGGTTCCGGAAACTCCGCTTGGGAAGTCCATGGCCGAAGTCTTCCGCCGGATCATAGGTGAGGAATTCGGCGTGCACATGAAAACGACCGGGAAGATTGATCAGGTCACGGTCCCGCAGTCGCTGATTGATGCGTTGAAGCAGGCCGGATCTGCGGGCAATGCACTGGATGAAGCAACACTCAAACAAATGATGACGCAGTCTGCAATCACGCTTCCGGAAACACCCCTCAAACCGGGCGATTCATGGGACAGTACGCAACAGGTTGAACTGCCGTTTGGCACAATGACCGTCAAATCACAGTTGACTTATCAGGGAAAGGATCCCGAAAGTGGTCATGCCCGGATTGCCATGATTCCGACGATTTCAGTGACCCCCAAACAGGGAGCCGCTGTCTCTTTGACACTCACAAAATCCGAAGGCACGGGTGTGGTCCTGTTTGACGCAGCCAAAGGTCGCATCGCAAAATCAGACCTGGATCTGATCATGGAGATGCAGGTGAAGTCGTTCGGCCAGGTCATTGACCAGACGATTAAACAGAAAACGTCCATGACACTCGTGAACTGATACACCAGCACCGGGGTGGGCGGCGGGCTTGGAAAAGGGGTCAGGCTTGGAAAAGGGGTCAGGAACCAATTGTGCGCAGCACCCTTCGGGCCATTTGGCTATTGGTTCCTGACCCCTTTTCCAAGCCTTGACCCCTTTTCCAAGCCTTGCCCCATCAATAGCTCGTCCCCGCTAACTGCTCACTCACGTTTTCGAATTCACAGCACTTCCGATGGAATCTGGAGGTCAACCGAATCGGGCAGGATCCCGTTAACGACAGGTGAGACCACTCATGTCCATCCTATTCAAAACAATTCTAGCGACGCTGTCATTGGCAATTTGCGGACT
>JANOUN010001289.1:0-3597 GCA_031416875.1 Planctomycetota bacterium
ACCGTCGTCGCTGGTTCGCGCGTGCTGGATCCAACTTCGATGGCAGCCATCGATTCGGCAATTCAAACACGAGAGATTGCACTTCGCGAACTGGGTGAGGTTCAAAAGGCTCGCGTGTAGACGGTGTCGGGTACGTTGAAAATCACTGAATCTACCGGATTCTATGTGCTGGATGTTTGAACCACGAATCGACACGAATGAACACGAATGTTAAGCATTCCATTCGTGTCGATTTGTGTTCATTCGTGGTTCCAGGTCTGGAAACCTCGCTTCAATTGGCGGACACGCAGAAAACGGTACAGTCATAAAAATCATTATGAAGCTGGCATTGAGCAACCGCTTTCGATTGAACTTTGCGATGACAGCTTTGAAATGCAGAGAAGCATTGTGATTGAGTAGTTCGGCACACAGGCGATGAACTCGATCTGAGCCAATCAATACCGTGGCACACTGGGATTAACGTTCAACGACCATTCTTCGATACCGCCCGACATGCTGGCTGCCTGTTTGAAACCCTGCTGTTGCAGCCACATGGCCACCCGCAGGCTGCGGACGCCGTGGTGGCAATAGACGACCATCAATGAATTGCGATGGGAGTCAAGTTCCGTCACCCTCGATTGCAGTTCGCTCATCGGGATCAGCATCGCGCCGTCAATTTTGCAAAAGTCCCATTCGTCCTGCTCGCGGCAATCCAAAAGCACAAACGTATCGCCACGAAGTCGCTTTGCGTGAATCGCTTCGCATGAAATCTCCATTGGTGATTTTCCGGACGTGAAACTCAACATTGTAGCCGTCTCGCTCCGCCGAGACGAGCTTTTGCCACATCGTGTTCGCTGTCGGTGAATTGCTGACAAGCGAACAGAATGGCACAAGTCGGACTCCGGCCTGCTTCCTGAAAACTCAGTTACGATTCAGGACAAAGGCTCATTACGCGGAGCGATGATGGCCACATTTTATTCCGTCGCCTCTTCTCGGATCTTTGCGTAGATCGCTTCGGCCTGATCGTAGGCCAGTTTGGCGGCCTCGCGTTCTTCGGCCCGAATGTTGTTCTGCTTGGCTTCCCAACACACCTTTACGGCCTTCTGACACCATTCAGCACTGCGGCGACTGGCTCGGATGGGTTTGTCGCCAACCTGCACGAAGACGGGATTCGTGTGAACCGATGGAAGGATCCGCACCGCAACCCAGGAGGATTGAGTGATCTCGACGGGGAAACGCATAGGTTCGACATGTCCATCAGCAACAAGATTCTTCGTCGCCACAACTTCACCATTGACGATAATCTCCACCGGTACATTGCGAGTTGCACCCTGGCGGCAACGTTCCAAATGCCAGTATGGTTTTTCGTCCAGCCGCTTATTGCGAATGGACTCCGTCAATTCCGTGGGCGTTTCTTCCAGCAACGCTGCTGCGTTGAATGTGACGTCGACGTTTCTTGCTGCGTCGAGCTTGAGTGTGCTTAGCGGACTGTCAGCTTTTTGCTGACCGACGCTCACGTCATCGACTTTGAAGTCCAGTATGTGGCTCAATCCATCGCCGCAGTAGCTTCTGCCATTGCGCAGGCCTTCGATCCAGGTGTCATAGGTCAATTCCTGACCTTTGTCGAGCTGTACGTAGATGCGACCAAGTCCCACGCGGTCTCCGTAGATGCACGGAAAATCGGTCTCGCCGCTGATGCGAGTCGTCATGCCGCAGTTGAGTGTGTGATACCAGATATTGAGTTCCCAGATGGCGGGTGTATCAACTGCTGAAATGAAATCGCAGACGTTATGTGCCGTGGTGACGACGTATTCGTTGGCACCGATGCCGTCGAATCGCGGCATCTCGTAATCCGGCAGTTTCGTGACGGCTTTACCCGGCCATTCACGCGGGGCACCGCCCCAGGGCTGTCCGGGAAACTTGCGAGATCCGTCCGGCATGATGTCAGGCAGTGCGAGCCCCCAGCCGCTGTGACTGTAGCCCACAACGCCGCCCTGATCGCGCCCCCATTTGAGGACGGGCAGCGTCCAGCTCGGCCATTGTTCGAGGCGCGTTGTGCCGGGATAGTCATCTTCGGTCAGCTTGAGCAGACACAAATGGCCGGCGTGCGACGAAGGGAACCCGCTGACTTCGACGTCGTAGCGCAGCAGGTAGTCGCGCGTGGAAAGTGCGGAAACCTGGCCGTTGAAGTATTCCTTCTGAGTGTACCAGCACGGCCCCCAGCTCAGGACGCAGCCGACGTTCAGATCCTCGCCGAGGATATGCCGCATCATGGCTTCGGGACCGACGCCTTCGGTCGGGCTGTCGTAATGAGCGCAGCCAGCGGCATGGACATGATGATCGCCAGAGTACCAGCCGTATTTCGCAACATGAATCCAGCGTTTCAGATCAACGGCGACGGTTTGCTCGGCTTCGTCCTTCACTGCAACGGTCAGGCGCTGTGGCAGATATTCGGGCCCTCGATTTACGACGAAAGAATAGTCGCCCGGAGGCAGCATCATGGATTCACCATCGGTCCGATAAACCTGATCATGGAAAAAGAAATCGGGAGCGAGTCTTCGCGAAGGCAGCGGGTAGACTCGTCCTTTCGTATCGCGAATGATGAAGTTGGCCGTTGTCGGTTCGCCATCAACATCGTGAATCTGCAATTTGACAGCGACCGCTGATTTGCAGTCAAACAGAATCGGAACTGCGTTACGGAAACCAATGTCCTGAGTCCCCGCTCCGATATGAAAGGAGAGTGATGCTTCACGCTGGCCGGCATCGCGGCTGTAGAGCAGCAACACGCGATACTCCACCAGCAATCCGGACAGTTTGTCCTTCAGCGGTTCGCGTTGCAGCATGTTGAGGTCCAGGAAGCGATCGGGAACGTCTTCGGGACTCACAAGCGTCTGATTCTTCCGCGGCTCTTCACGAGGCCCCCGTCCCTGCTGGTAAACGGGTAATGCGTTCGGACTTTCGGCCAGCAGGACCGGGTTGATTCCCGCTTCATTATGCACCTTGATCAGAAAGGCCCGCCAACCCTGCTGCATCAACTCCTTCTTTACCGGACCTTCGGCGACTTTGACACGGCTTTCGGCATTGATATTCACGAAGGCCAGACAAAGCGGATCCAGAATCAACTGCAGCTGCTTCACGGCATCTTTGTCTGCAGGCATCGCTGCCGCATCCGCGATCTTCTGCCGGATGTCGTCGCTGAACGGTGCTCCGGCAAAGTCCATGGCTTCGACGAGGCGTCGAGTCGCAGCGACAAATGGCTGTCGTTCCACCTCCGTGATCACCTGCAATGTGTCATCCGCATGGACCATCGATCCTGCCAGGATGAACATGAACTCAAGTGCGACGACAACTCCCGGAAAAAATCTGCTGTGCCCCGATATGCTCATCGCGATACTCCTGTCAGGAAAGGTGTGGACTGGGGAAGTTATAATCGACTTCGCGCCAAATGTTTAGCGTCAACGCAGGTCCGACACGGCTGGCCGGTTTGTCAATATACCGCGCGGTAGAGGGCGGCACATTCGTTTAGCCGCGTGGGCAACGCCCTGCGGGTGGGAATCCAGCCAGCATGACGCTGGTCGCGCGGCCCGCTGGGCACGCGGTTAAACGAGCCAATGCCAA
>JANOUN010001290.1:0-9841 GCA_031416875.1 Planctomycetota bacterium
CGGTGAACCCATTGATGGTCGCGGCCCGGTGGCCTATGACGAACGCTGGCCGATTCACCGTCGCCCTCCGTTAATGGAAGATCTTAGCCCAAAGGCCGAGGTTTTCGAAACGGGAATTAAGGTGATTGACCTGCTGACACCATTCGTTCGCGGTGGAAAAGCTGGATTATTCGGGGGAGCGGGTCTGGGTAAGACCGTGATTCTTACGGAATTGATTGCTCGTATCGCCAGTGCCCACGGGGGCTACTCGGTATTCGCTGGTGTGGGCGAACGAACCCGCGAAGGAAACGACCTTTGGCTGGAAATGCAGGAAACCAAGATCGGCACGACAGACCGATCGGTGATCGAACAGACTTGTATGGTGTTCGGTCAGATGAACGAACCACCGGGCGCTCGTCTGCGAGTCGCCTTGTCAGCATTGACGATGGCCGAGTGGTTCCGTGATGCGACTGGAGCGGACACGCTGTTGTTCGTCGATAACATTTTCCGATTTTCTCAGGCCGGCTCAGAAACGTCAGCGTTGCTGGGACGTATGCCGTCCGCTGTAGGTTACCAGCCAACACTGGGTACGGAGCTTGGTGAACTTCAGGAACGTATTACCTCGACGAAAAACGGGGCGATTACATCCGTGCAGGCCGTTTATGTCCCGGCGGACGACGCAACCGACCCCGCACCGGCAACGGCGTTTGCTCATCTGGATGCGTTCATTTATCTGGAACGGCGAATTTCTGAAAAGGGGATTTATCCGGCGATCGACCCGTTGGCGTCGTCCAGTCGACTTCTGGACCCGCAGTACGTGGGTCAGCGTCACTACAATGCCGCTCGTCGCGTCCAGCAGACTCTGCAGCGATACCGCGAGTTGCAGGACATCATCGCGATTCTGGGTGTGGATGAATTGAGCGAAGACGACAAAATGGTCGTGCATCGTGCTCGACGCATCGAGCGTTTTCTGTCTCAGCCGTTCCTTGTGGCAGAAGTCTTCACCGGCAAAGCAGGCAAGATCACTCCGCTGGCGGACACGATTCGCAGCTTCGAAGAACTCTGCGACGGCAAATGGGATCACCTTCCGGAATCTGCATTCATGTATGTGGGTGCGATCGAAGAAGCGGAAGAACAGTACAAGAAAATGCAGGCTGGGGCCTAGTTCACTGTCAATGGTTGAGTTTTAGTAGGCCAGCACGGCTGGCCAATTTGTAGATTGGTAGGGTGTGACAAGCGGCAGCGCAGGCACACCAGACCGGTGATGCGGTGTGCCTTCGCGTTGCTTGTCACACCCTACGAGTTGCCCATCGTCAGTTGAAGGGAAATCATCATGGCCGAACTCAGCCTTGTACTTGTCACTCCGGAACGAACGCTGTTCGATCGTCCGGTGGCGTCGGTCCGTGTGCCATTATTTGACGGATCTGCGGGGTTCTACCCGGGTCGTGCGCCGCTGGTGGGACGACTGGGAATTGGCGAACTGCGACTGACGGAAGCGTCCGGTGCTTTTGAATCCTACTTCATTGACGGTGGCTTCGTGCAGGTGAAGGGCTCAGTCGTGTCCGTGCTGACGAACGCGGCGATTCCCACATCTGAACTCAGCCGCAAAGTCGCTGTTGCGAAAATGGATGAAGCCAACGCAGAGCGTTCGAAAACGGATGCAGAATACGCAGCTTCCGCGCGCCGGCTTGAGAAAGCTCGGAAGATGCTGGCGCTGGCGAGCAAGGATTAGGCAGTTAAGGACTAACCGGCCATGAACAAGTTTGATCCTCGTATTGATGCACTTGTGATGGAAACCCGAACGTACTGGGATCCGTCGGTTGGCACTCTCTCAGACGAAGACCGTCGCTGGGTCGCCAGGTGCATCCACGAACAGCCGCAACTGGCAACTCACATCGCGTATGAACGCACTCACACCGGGTTTACCCGGTCGATTACAGTCACCCTGGAAGATATCCAGCGACTGTATTTGTCACGGTAGCCGCGTCACAGTGGTTCCGGTGGTGAGGTGGCGGCGCTCGCCAGCCCACTATGATACCGCGTGGTTGAGGACGGCACATTCGTTTAACCGCGTGGGCAACGCCCCGCGCTTCGTATTTCAAATTTCAAATCTCAAATACGAAATTTCAAATACAACAATCGCGGCCCGCTGGGCACGCGGTTAAACAAGGTCCCGCCTGCAGTTTTTTGCCTGATTGAATAGGATTCCGGGCTGCATTGCCGTAAGATTCCTGGACACGCATGCCGCTGAAATGTTTCGGTGGCGCAAGGGGGCTGTTTGCCGCATGCGTCGGATCACGTTTTGATGTGGAAACAATGCGATGCGTAACTTAATGATTGTGACGTTACTGTCAGGATTGTGGTGTGGTGTCACCGGGTGCAGCGAAGGTGAAGCGCCGTTGCCCGTTGTTGGCGCGAAAACATCTGGTGAACCAACTGTGGTCGCTGTTACGCCAACAAATGAAGCAGATTCAAACGCCGCTCCGCAGATGGATCTTGTTGAACCAACTCCTGCGGGTGAAACAGTCCCAGTGGGTGAAACAGTCCCAGTGGGTGAAACAGTCCCAGTGGGTGAAACAGTCCCAGTGGGTGAAACAGTCCCGGTGGGTGAACCCAGTCCAGCCGCAGAGCTGATGATCGGTGACGCAGCTCCGCCGATTTCTATTGCGAAATGGGTTCAGGGAGACCCGGTGGATGCATTCACAAACGACAAAGTCTACGTCGTTGAATTCTGGGCAACGTGGTGTGGGCCGTGTCTGGCCAGTATGCCGCACATTGCATCACTGCAGACGGAGTACGGCGACAAAGTTAAGTTTATAGGCGTCAGTTCTGAAGAAGACGAAGTTGTTTCGGAATTCATGGGACAGAATTCGCGCGACGGAAAGCTGTGGTCAGAAGTACTGACGTATACGATTGCGCTCGATCAAGAGCGTAAGACTAACGCTGCGTATATGGAGGCGGCCGGCCAGAACGGAATTCCGTGTGCGTTCATCGTTGGAAAAAGCGGCAAGGTAGAATGGATTGGCCATCCTGCGGCCATCGACGAACCGTTGCAGCAGGTTGTCGATGGGACCTGGGATCTGACCAAGGCTCGAAATGCATTTCTGGCGGAACATGAAGCCGAGGAAATGATGCAGGAAATTGGCCCGAAGATCAACGCGGCACTCCAAAAGGGTGACTTCAAGACGGGTGTTGCCTTGATTGAACAGTTAATCGAAAAGTTTCCGGAGAACGGCCAGTTCAAACAGGCTCGATTTCAGTTTCTGCTGAAAGGCGAAATGTTTGACGAAGCGAACAAAGCGGCTGAAGCACTGATCAAAGAGTCAAATGACAACGCTCTGGAGTTGAACCAGTTGGCATGGATCCTTGCCACCGCCGTTCCTGGCTCTGGACCGGATCTGGACCTGGCACTCTCCGCAGCGAAACGTGCTGAAGAACTCACCGAATCAAAGGATGCGTCGATTCTGGACACCGTTAGCCGCGTCCTGTTCAAAAAGGGTAATGTAGAAGACGCGATTGCGACTCAGAAAAAGGCCATCGAAATTGCCGGCCCCGGTGACAAAGAACAATACGAAGCGAGCCTGAAGGAATACGAAGCGGCGCTGAAAGGCGATGACGCAGACGCGAAGCCAGCTGACGCTGATCCGGCTAAGCCAGCGGAAGGTGATGCGGACAAATCTGCTGAAGAAGACGCTGCCAAACCTGCCGACGACGCGGCCAATTGAGGAGAGCTGTCACAGTCGGCAGTGATTTTGGCATACAGCACGTGGTTGGCATCGGCTCGTTTAACCGCGTGCCCAGCGGGCCGCGATTGTTGTATTTGAAATTTCGTATTTGAGATTTGAGATTTGAAATACGAAGCGCGGGGCGTTGCCCACGCGGTTAAACGAATAAGTGGCCGGAGCTGTTTGCCGCAACGCGGCACAATGTGAAAGCCTGGGGCATCGCCCCAGGAAACGCCAATATCGAACGTCGAAGCCCTGAAAGGGCGTGATGGGGATGCACGAGCATTTCGCCCCTTTGGGGCTCTGGTCGTTCGTTTCGCAGGTTCCCAGGGCGTTGCCCTGGGCTTTCACATTTTGTGCCGTTGGCACAGAACGCCTCGAACGCAGCTGGCGCAGGATGCATTTAGCAGCACCGCCAAACTCAAACGGGCGCACCCCGTGAAAACCCTTCGCGTCTGATGGACTGGAACAGAATGGACCCTTTCGGTATTACTCAGATTCCCTGGTGTTGCGCACGCCAGAGTTGCCCTACGGCACAAACTCGCTGGTCATCATGATTTCGTCGCGGTGAATGCCGCTGTGTTCGAGGTCGGCCTGAAGTTGTTTTTCGGCCGATGCGCGGGCACTCTCCCGAATCAGGACGCGGACTTTGATCCCGTTTGAGTCACCTTTGGCCAGCGACGCCAATTTCACAATACGAGACAGTTCCGCGGGGCGAAGGATGTTCACGGGCGTTCCCGGCAGCTCGATCAGGTACTGGTAGTCATCGATCAGCACCGTGAGAATATTGCCGGAGAGCGCTTTGCGTTCATCTTCTGTCAGGCCACCAATGATCGGATCAGGAGCGGCCAGGCTGGATTCATGGGACTCGTTTTTTTCGTCTTTGGGCGCGGGGGCCTTGGCAGTGCTGGCTGTCGTTGAGCCTTCTCCAGTACCGGAACCGCTCGCACCGGTCCCGCCGGGTCCGAAGCCTCGAAACAGCAGGAACAATGCCAAACCGATCAGCAGCGCGCCGCCCCCCATCCCGGCGCGTGATGTTCCCCGCACAATTCTTCCCGGGAGCGGCACCTTATCATTTTTTTTCGACATCACTGACCTCAGAAAGAATTCTCAGACCGGACAAATGCTTAGGGCAGCGGTGGTTTCGCAGAGTTAAACAGTGAACCCTGCGCACGATAACCAATAATTGAGAAATCATACCATCGCGTGCCTCCTGCGTCTCTGCGAAGTTGGTCCATCAGCAAGGGCATTGCGTCAGTGGCCCGGCGGCGGGCCACAGCCTGTGCGTCGCTCCACGTCAGCAGCACCACGATCAGTGTTTTGGGCTCAGAAAACGATTTGCTGAATTCAAAGAGTCGTGCCGCAAGGTCCGCGTCGCCGGAAAAATCCGTCGCAAATGACTGCTGGCTGTCGGTAATGAAAGCCTGACCGTTTTCCTGAACATGAATTTCCCAGAGCGTGACATGCTTCTGCATTTCATCAACTTGCAGCATAAAGCGGAAGATTTCTTCACCACGAGCCTGCATGAGTTTCTGGAGTCGTTCAGTGGCGTCCTGTAGACGTGCGGCATCATCGGATGAACCGGATGTCCTCAATTTGAGGACTTCGGCCATGACATTGCCGGGAAGATTGAGCGATTCAGCCAGAATTGAACCGATCTGATGATGTTGATTGAGAATGCTGCGAAATCTCTCGTCGTACGTCTTGCCGAGTTCCGCCAACGCGGCTTTTTGATCGGCGACATCCTTTTTCAGTGCCAGCCTGCGGTGTTCCATGCGGGCGTCTGCTTCGGCCTGCCGCGTGTCCAGTGCTTTTTCCTGGGCTGCGAGTGCTTCCTGCGCGGCAACGGACCGATGTCGGTTCTCAATATACTGTGAGAACATCACGATCAGCAGTAAATCCAGCAAGGGGGTGAGCTGCAGTGCGAGGCGACGTTTTGGCAACATCAGGTCGTGCCCTCCGAGCGCTGATTTGCCAATCCAAGTTCGCGTTTCGCCCGAGCGACCATTTCGCGCACATGCGTGCGGCTGTCGGTGAGTCGATTGAAACGGATTTCCAGAATACTGTTGATAAACATCAGCACGATCGCGGCACATAATCCGGCAAATGTGGACCAGATGGATTCACCAAAGCGTTCCATCACCACATTCACCGTGGAAGCAGATTGTCCGGAAGCATCAGCCTGCAGAGCTGACCCGATCGCCAGCACGGTCCCGAGTACACCGCTCAGCGGATACGCTTCGATCATGGTTCGCGCAACGTGTGTTGCCGTTTCGAACGACAGAGATTCCAGATAACGTCGTTTTTCATCCAGAATCTGCATTCGACGCAGGCACACGGATCGATCTTCACTGCGACTTCCGTCTGAAAGCACGTCATTCACGTCCTGCACAAACGCGTCGATCTGAGTCGTCAGAGGCACGCCGCGTTCCAGCACACTGCGGTGTTTGAGGCCACGGGTATAATCATCCAGCGTTCCGGCGATCACGCGCAAGTCATGTGCACACCAGCTGCGAAGGTACGAAAAGTACAACAGATGCAACAGCGCGGCGATGGCGATGACGGGCGTGGATAAACTGGAAAAGAACTGCAGCCATTCGCCGACGTTGCCTGACTGTGGAATCTGAAATGGCATGTAGAACGCTCACAGGATCGAAGGGTGCGAATCAGTGGCTCTCGGCGACACGATGGCTCAGCACTGCCGATCCGCAATGACAGGGAAGAGACCGGGAGGGTAATTCGGAATTCCCGGAAATGTCCAGATCCAACTTAGGTCAGCGGCGGCGGGATGAGCTGGATTCTTCAACGCGGGGCGGTTTGGAGCAAAAACTGGTTTCACCCGTGAATCGTAACGATTACACGGCGAATGCGGCAGTTCCTGTCGGATATTTCGAGTCAGTTCAGGCAATTGAGCGTACTGGAATTCCGCACCACAACTCCGATTGCGTATGGCTGTATGGAATGCGCCTAGGGTGGCAACGCTAGCGTTCGATTCGAAATCCCGGCCTGTGCAAGCGCTGTTCAATCTTTTGAATTTCTGAAGCGGCGAAGTCGATCCATTGATCCATAAGGAGGATTTTATGCTTGTACTTTCACGGCAGAGCGACGAAACGATCATCATTGGTGACAATATTCGCATCACCATCGTTGAAGTGAGGGGTGATAAAGTTCGCATTGGAATTGATGCCCCGCGCGATGTGGCAGTTCATCGTCAGGAGATCTACGACGCAATTCGCCGCGATGCGGAGAAAGCCGCTCGCCCGATCTGAAGTCGCCTGATAATTCGCCGAAATCAACGCAGAATGGCCTGCGGAGGTGCAAACTTCCGCAGGCCATTTTGCGTTGCGGGCCTGGTGTGTGAAGCCTGGGAGTCTGTCTGGATTCACCAAAACCGTGAGCCGCAAGACGCTAGCGGGATGTTGATTTAGTGATTTTTGGGGCTCATGATCATACGAACCCGAAGCGCCAGCGAGGAATTCAGCCGTTTCTGCCTCGCTGGCGCTTCGGGTTGGTAGTAAATCAACACCCCGCCAGCCGCGGGTAATTCGCCTGAAAAAAACCGGCGGCTAGCGCCTTGCCGCAAACAAAGACAGCGGTCATCAGACAGACTCTTAGAAGTTCGACCTGCTCGATTCCCCGGGCGCAAACGGTAGAATGCACATCAAATGAAGTTTGAAGTGTCTGCCCCTCACCACTCAATCCGGAGTCCCATATGCGACAGCAAAGGATCGCTAAGTTGCTGAGAACCATTGCTGTGGTGGCATTGACGACGCTCGCCACGCCAGGCATGTCTCAGAACAAGCCCGCCGTGTCACAGGAACAGCCGAAGCCGGAAAACGCTGTGCGATCCGGGCCGAAGCCCCTCGATGCGCTGCCAGTGAAACTCAACCGCGAACTCGAAGGCGCTACGCCGTTGAATCCCGAGGGCACGGTGCTGATCGACGTGAAAGGCAGGCGTGTTGTGCTGCGGACGGAAGTTGCCTGTCGGGACTGCATTCTGGAAATGTTTCTGGTGCCGGAAGGAAATCGTGAACACGAAACGGTTCTGCGTATTCGCTCCAAAGCGTACGTCATTCACACGGCTCTGCTGGCGTTAGGGCTGGAACCGGGTAAGCCAGCGGCGTTTTCGCCTGACTTTGTCGCGCCGTCCGGGCCGGAGATTGCTCTGCAACTCGTATGGCTGGACGACAAGGGAATGGTGCAGCGTGCGGATGTCGGCGACTGGATTCGACACAACGTGCATCGCTACTATTCTGCGCCGTTGTCAGGACCACCGCCGGAATTGCAACTGCCGTACAAGAACCTTCGGTGGGACAAGTTCAACAATGAGATCCTGTGGTACGGCCCGATGACCGAAGAAGAACGTACTGATCTGCTTTCCAAATGGAAAAAGGAAGAATATCAGAAAGCCATTGAAACGTTTTTTGAAGAAGGTAAGTCACGGCCCATGAAGGCGTCATTTGTCTTTGCCGGCAGCAGTCTGTACAAAGACGAAGAGACCGGCGAAGAATTCTACCAGGCTGAAGGCGGACATGTGATTTGTACGTCCAACTTCCCGGATGCCCTGCTGGATGTCCGTGAGGAAAGCTCTGCCAGTGATGGCGGGCAGACGTACGAGGCCTGGACAGAAAACATTCCGCCGGTCGGTACGACGGTGCTGCTGGTCATGACTCCGCGTGCGGACGCGAGCAGGGATGAAACGCATTCCGACCACAAGGACAGTTCCAAAGCCCCGGCGGAAAAGCCTCCGAAAGTTCCCGGAGATGATTGATACTCACTGCCATCTGGATGCAGAAGCATTTCACCAGGAAATTGACGCCGTACTGCAGCGTGCGACGGATGCAGGTGTGGAAGCCATCCTCACGGTCGGCACCACACTGGAGTCCAGCCAGGCGGCGATCGTCCTTGCGAATCGCTATAAGTTTGTACGGGCCATCGTCGGTATTCATCCCAACTATGTGCAAGCCGCGAAACCCGGTGACTGGGAAAGACTCGAAGATCTCGCGACTCACCCGGCCGTCGTCGCAGTCGGTGAAACAGGACTCGACAAATACTGGGACCACACTCCGCTGGACCAACAGCAGGATTACTTTGTCCGGCACATTGAATTGTCGAAACGCGTCAGCAAGCCGTTCGTCGTGCATTGCCGCGAAGCCGACGCTGAAGTCCTGGAAGTCCTGAAAGCGGAATGGCACAGCGGCCAGTTCGTCGGAGTGATGCATGCTTTTTCCGGCGACGCACAGATGGCGGCGGAATGTCTGCAACTGGGGATGTACCTGTCATTCGCCGGAATGCTGACGTTTCGTAAGAACGAAAGCATGCGCGCCGTCGCCGCCACTGTGCCGCTCGATCGACTGCTCGTCGAAACCGACGCTCCGTATCTGGCACCGCATCCGAATCGCGGCAAACGCAATGAGCCCGCGTGGGTCCAACTGACCTGTGCATGCCTTGCCACGGTACACGGTTTAACGGCGGAAGCCATGGACGAACAGACCACGTCAAATGCACGACAACTTTTTGGTCTTGGCCACGCCCCTGGCGAGCGGCATGCGTAAGCTTGCCGGTACATTGCAAATCCACGTATCAGCCGCAGTGCGTTAGCACCCGGTTTTCCACGTAATTCTGAGTAAACCGGACGCTAATGCGTACCGGCTGATAGAAGAAATCGTGTACCGGAGGGCTCACGCCACTCCGCTCGTGCGCCTGTGAAGGCGATTGAACAGTCAGGTGAGAGTCCTGATCAGAGCATTCATCGTAGTGCTGACCGTCGGGAACCAAACCCGTCGCGCGCGAAGGGAGGCAGGGAAGTAGATTCGGAAAGACCACACGCATGAAAAGACCATCGACAGAACCTTTGCCAGAACGTCGCGTTCATATTCCCAAACCGGGACGACCGCACGAGACTCGTCCGCCGGGCATTCCGACAGTCCGCGATCGCGTCGTGCAACGCGCATATTTCGGACACCCGGATGCTGCACCTGATTAAAATGTTTCTGGAGCAGAACATTCTGGAAGAACTTCGCGAATGGACGCCGATTGCCGGTGTTCCCCAAGGGGCTGTTCTTTCACCGGTGTTGTCGAACCTGTATCTCAACCCGCTGGATCACCAGATGTCGGACCACGGTTTCGAAATGGTG
>JANOUN010001291.1:0-26255 GCA_031416875.1 Planctomycetota bacterium
GCCGCGACTTTCTCCGGCGTGTAGTCTGCCAGCGCTTCACGGTACTGTTCCAGTGTAAACGGATCACCGTTCAGTGTCTGCGGACTTCCGGGACCGCGAAAACTGCAATATTTGCTGACGAATTCCTTGTCGTAGCGATCGCTCGCCATCAGCTGACAGGCAATGCAATTGGCAATCGCCAGATCCGACTGAGGCTGCATCAGCAGCACATGATCGGCCTGCAGACTGGTCCGGGTATGGCGCGTCGTCATGTCGATCATTTCGACCTTCTCACCGCGCAGACGACGATCGATGATTCGGCTGAACAACACCGGATGCATTTCTGCCAGATTGTTGCCCCACAGAATCACGACGTCCAGTTTGTCCAGATCGTCGTAGCAGTTGTACGGTTCATCGACACCATAAGTACTGATATATCCCGTGACAGCCGATGCCATACACAGCCGGGCATTGGGCTCAATCATGTTGTTCGAAAGGCCACCTTTCATGAACTTGTTCGCGGCATAACCTTCGGGAACCGTCCATTGGCCGGAACCATAGAATGCAAACTTCGACGGCGCGGCGTTGATGCGCTGAGCGATCATGTCGATCGCCTCAGCCCAGGAGATGGCGACCAGCTCGCCGTCGCGGCGCAGCATGGGTGTTGTGAGGCGATCTTTGCCGTACAGGATCATGCCGACGTGATAGCCCTTCACACACAGCAGACCCTTGTTGACTTCGGCCTGCCGATCTCCTGTAACAGCGACGACCTTGCCATCTTTGACACCCACCTGCACATGACAACCCGTCCCGCAGAAACGACACGGAGCCTTGTTCCATGTCACGTCCGGAAGAATCGGAAGATCAGCGCCACCCGGTGGCACGGGCGGATTAGGCGCGGAAGGTGCCGCACTTTGAGATCCAGCCAGCGACTCACTTGCCAACGCAGCCGCGGCGGCCATGGCCGTCGATCGCAGGAATGTTCGACGGTTCGGGGAATGATCGATCATCAGCAAACGGCCTTTTCTGTCACATCGTTTTCACGTTGAACATCTTCAAAACTCACAAAGGCCAGATCGACCTTGACGACTCCATCAAGCCCGCCGACCCAGTCGTACCAATAGCGTGCCTGTGATCCTTCTGCGACTTCCAGCACGACTGGCAGACGATCGGCAATCTGTTTTCCCAGTTGAAACACCGGAATCGCCGCAATGACATCACGAATCCGCCCCGCCTGCTCTTCCAGCGGCGGCAGCGTTACCACCAGACTGCTGATCCACATGAATGTGATTCCTGTAACTTGGACATTCTTGTCCGAGATTGCACCCCGGAATGACTCAAGGACCAGCCATTAACGTGCGGCCCTGTTCACTCAACTTGTGACGGACAAGAATGTCCATCCTACTTTTGCACATTTGAGCGATCGACTCACGAACCGCTCGAATCGCTCAGCGGCGAATCGCGTGCCATCGACGGCGTGAGACAATTTGCAACACAATCCTCGAACGTCGATGCTCAGATGCGCGCGATATCGCCCACACGTCCCGTTTGTCGCGCGGCCGAGGTGTGCGATATGTCACGGCGCTGCACGGAACGCGTGCAATTGTCGCGATGGCATGGCACTTGCCTCAGCAGTGTGTTCCCATAGCTTGACTGTCGGAGTCGAGGTGTGTTACGCCGTTGCTCGTATCAAAGTGTGAATTCATGCTCGATGGAAATCGAACTTCAGAGACCTCAGGCGCACCGGGGCTCAGTTTCGTCTCCTGCCTGTTGCGGCCTGCGGGATGGCTGGCCCTGCTGATCGCAGTACCCGTGTTCGCCCATCAGGTCGTGAACGGGTTGAGTGACGTTGTATCGACGGCAAGAACCTCGAATGACGGTTCGGTGCCCGTCAGGCATCCCGTGACAATTAATCCGGTCACGCCGCCTTCAGGTGCGAAGACGGAACTGACTGATCATCACGGGCAAGCCGTGACAGTCGCCTGTCACACGTGTCATTCCGTGCGACCGGCGAATGCCGAAAACCGCCAGGCGTCTGATCTGAATGAATTCCATCAGGGGCTCAAGTTTCAACACGGCCAGCTGGCGTGCGTTGCGTGTCATAACGCCGACGATGGATATGCCAGCCTGCACCTGGCCGACGGAAAATCCGTCGCGTGGGAAGATACGATGGCGCTGTGTGCCCAGTGTCACGGCACGAAGTTTCGCGATTATCAGCACGGGAGTCATGGTGGCATGACGGGATACTGGGATTTAACCCGAGGCCCGCGGCATCGCAATCACTGCATCAATTGCCACGATCCACACGCGCCGCAGTTTCCGATGATGAAACCCGCCGAAAAACCACACGACCGATTTCCGCCCGCCAGCAAAGATGCATCGCATGAGTAACCCACTGCTTCCCGTGATCAACGACGGACCCGTCAGTCGACGCGGAGTCCTGAAAGCCTGTGGTGCGACTCTGGGCCTCGGTGCCTGGGCCGCCGCGATCGCTCCGATTGTCGAATGGTCGAAAGACCTGAACGTGGACGAGTTCCTGCAGAAACATTATCGGGAACTTACGGCTGAGCAGAAAGTCGCCGTCTTCAAGCGTCTGGAAGAAGACACACTGCGCGACTACGGGGCCAGCGTCACAATCAGCGATCCTCAGCCAACTCCCGGCGTGCAGTTTGCGTATGCGCTGAACCTCAGTGTGTGCACCGGATGCCGCAAATGCTCGGAAGCCTGCCATATTGAAAATAACCACGACCGCAAGACCAACAATTCTTATATCCGCGTCTTCGAAATGGAGAAAGGCGGCATCGACTTCGAAACGGGCAATGCCACTTACGATCATCCCGTGCCGAGCGAGGGCAAGTACTACATGCCCGTGCAGTGTCAGCAGTGTGAAAACGCGCCATGCGTCACGGCTTGTCCGATCGAAGCCACATGGCAGGAACCGGATGGCATCGTTGTTGTCGATTACAACTGGTGCATCGGCTGCCGCTACTGTGAAGCGGCGTGTCCGTATCACGCGCGGCGTTTCAACTGGGAGAAGCCGGAGATTCCTGCCGAAGAGATCAATCCGGATCAGGGATATCTGTCCAACCGTATCCGGCCCCAGGGCGTGATGGAAAAATGTACGTTCTGTCTGCATCGGACTCGCGAAGGCAAGATGCCTGCCTGCCTGGAAGCCTGCCCGACCGGTGCGCGAGTCTTTGGAAATGTGCTGGATCCGGATTCCGAAATTCGCTGGGTAATTGAGAATAAACGAACCTATGTGCTGAAAGAGGAACTGGGAACGAAGCCTCGGTTCTTCTATTTTTTTGATTAAACCGCGTTCACAATGAGATGGGGAGTTTTCTGTAGGGTTTGACAAGCGAGCAACGCGAGCGCGGGCACACCGAGGATACAGCGGAAACGTGGTGTGCCTTCGCAGCTTGTCAGCTGCTTGTCACACCCTGCGAATTTCAAAACTCCGGATGCCGTTCTGAACCTGGGTTAGTTGTCCTGACAGTAGGTCCTTTCTGCCGGAAAGGACTTCGCGGCTCGCCGCGACCTGCGACCAAACGTGGAAGATGAATCAGCAACCGTTCGCCGTGGAGCGGACGTTCGCCCCAAACGCGGTTCGCCTCACGGCGAAAGTCCAGCCCGGCAGGCTGGACCTACTTTTGAAACAATCAACTACACGCCTGCGCCATTCTGTTCACAGGATTCTGAAGTGTCCGCAACCCCGCAATCTGTCTCCAATGTCCTCAGCTATCCGCGATTTCTCCGCCGTGCCGCCTCAATCGCCACGGACGGATCGTGGTCGTTTTACATCTGGATGATCGTTCTGACGGCCATCGCGCTGGTCGGCGCGAACGCGTGGTCTGTGCAGGTACGGGACGGGATGATTCAGACGAACATGTCGGATCATGTAAGCTGGGGGCTGTACATCGCCAATTTCACATTCTGCGTCGGTCTTGCTGCGGGCGGTGTGATGATGGTGATTCCAGCCTATCTTTACGATGACGAAGACATGCACTCACTGGTCATCATCGGCGAAGCAGTCGCTGTGGCTGCGATTGTCATGAGCACACTCAGCGTCGTGGTCGATCTCGGACGTCCCTATCGATTCTGGCATTTGATACCAGGCATCGGAAAATTCAACTGGCCGATGTCGATGCTGACATGGGACATCATTGTGCTGAACGGATATCTGCTGATCAATCTGCACATTGTCGGCTACCTGCTCTATATGCGATTCCTCGGCAGGAAGCCGAATCCAAAGTGGTACGTTCCGTTCGTGTTTCTGTCGATCATCTGGGCCATCAGCATTCACACCGTGACAGCGTTTCTGTACTGCGGACTGGGCGGGCGTCCGTTCTGGAACACAGCGTTGCTGGCTCCGCGATTTCTGGCATCCGCGTTCGTCAGCGGACCGGCATTTATTATTCTGTCACTGCGAATGATGAGGCTGTTCACCGACCTGAAGTTTCCCCCCGGACCGGCTCAGACGCTGATTCAGATCATCCGCGTGTCGATGTCGATCAACCTGCTGATGCTGTTCAGTGAGATCTTTACGCTGTTCTATACGGGCGGTGGCCATGCGAGTGCGGCTCAGTATCTGTTCTTCGGGTCACACGGAAGTTACACTCTGGTTCCCTGGATCTGGACGGCCATCGGTATGAACCTGCTCGGGACTGCACTGTTCTTCAGTCCGGCGGCTCTGGAACGCGGTTCGGTACGAATCGCGGCGTGTGTCCTGTGTATCGTTGGCATCTGGATTGAAAAAGGCATGGGCCTGATCATCCCCGGCTTCATTCCATCGACTCTTCACGAAGTCGTTGAGTATGCTCCGAGCCTTGTGGAATGGAAAGTCACCGCCGGAATCTGGGCCTTCGGTCTTCTGATTCTGACCGTGCTGCTGAAACTGATCGCTGCCGTATTTTCGGAATCGGTGCAACAGAATTCCGCGACGTCTGCGCAGCCCATCCGCTCCCTCAGCTGAGATTCATTCGCCCCGCGGCGTTATACCGCACGCGGTTGGCGTTGGCTCGCTTAACCGCATGCCCAGCGGGCCGCGCGAGCCGCGTCCAGCTGGATGGATTCCCAAGCGCGGGGCGTTGCCCACGCGGTTAAACGAATGTGCCATCCTCAGCCGTGTGGTATGTATTGCTGCAATAGCGTCTGGCACAGGCATCCGGCGGGAATGAATATCCATCGGCACCCCGGTCTGTCAAAACGCTTCAAACGGACTTGTGCAGAGAGCCTGATTATGGAGAATGCTGGTTGCTTTCCAGAGACGGACGTGGGATTCCGTCGTGCTCAGACAATTGGCAATTGATTCCTCCATGACTTCGAAACATCACCAATTCGCAGGTGTCTTCGCCTGGCTGATCAGCCTGTTACTGCTGTCGCCAGCAATGGTCTGGAGTTTGCCCTGCCATGAATTCAGCACGGAGAGTGATCCGACTGAAGCCAGTCCTGTCGAAATCGATGAGGTACGCTGAGCGAGTCGAACAGCACACAGCGTCAGACCCGACGCACACGGTCCGGAATTCGGCGAGTTTTTCGCGTCTCCCGTGTCGGTTCGTCCAATCCGCAGACTTTGTCCATCCGTCGACTGGCCGCAGGGCAAGTTTCGTTGCGGGGACGCTGTGGTCTGCTGATCTGTTAGGCCATGCCCAATCGCTGACCCGCCGCTGCTGAGCGTGGTCGCATCGTGCGTCAGAATCCTCGCGACGGACGCTCTCTTCGTCGCTTCCTGACTCGGCCCTCGTTTCCGTGTGCAATGCATCGGAACGTGCGCGTCTGATGCATGTCATTCCAGAAACTCATGTGAAGGATGTTTCCGTGCCTGACACAAAGATTTTTACACGCCTCACGCTGGGGAGAGACCTCACAGCAGGTCTGGTGGTTTTCCTCGTCGCATTGCCGCTTTGCCTTGGCATCGCTCTGGCCTCGGGAGCGCCGTTGTTTTCCGGCCTGGTCGCGGGAATTGTCGGCGGCATCGTCGTTGGGATGCTCAGCGGATCGCACACCAGTGTGACGGGGCCTGCTGGTGGCCTGACAGCGATCGTGGCGGCACAGATTGCGAAGCTGGGGTCCTTCGATGCGTTTCTCCTCGCGGTCGTCATTGGCGGGATCCTGCAGATCATTCTGGGCATCATGAAGGCAGGCGCTCTTTCGGCCTTCTTTCCGTCGAGCGTAATCAAAGGCTTATTGGCTGCGATTGGTGTCATCCTGATTCTGAAGCAGATTCCACATCTGGTGGGCTACGACGAGGTGCCGGAGGGAGAAATGTCTTTCCAGCAGCGAGATCAGGAGAACACGTTCTCGGAAATCCATCATCTGTTCAGTGAGCAGCTGCATGTCGGAGCCCTGACGATCGGACTGCTCTCTGTGGCACTGCTGATTTTTTGGGAAAAGTTCAAGCCCTTGAAGACCTCAATGGTTCCAGGGCCGCTGATTGTTGTGCTTTTGGGTGTCCTGCTTTCGCGAGTATTCAAAGAGTTCGGTGCCCCTTGGATCATTGAACTGGAACACAGCGTGCAGGTGCCTGCTGCCAGCAGCGTGGAAGAATTTCTGGGGTTCCTGCAGTTCCCGGATTTCACTCAGTTGCTGAATCCGGCTGTCTATTTGGGAAGTATCACAATCGCCGTGGTCGCCTCGCTTGAAACGCTGCTGAACCTTGATGCGGTCGATAAGCTCGACAGAAAGCAAAGACTGTCGCCGCCCAGTCGTGAGTTGCTGGCTCAGGGTGTGGGCAACGTGGTGTCCGGACTGCTGGGCGGTCTCCCCGTCACGTCGGTCGTCATCCGTGGATCGGTCAATATCAACGCCGGAGCGGAGTCAAAACTCTCCACGATCTGCCACGGCATCCTGTTGCTGGTCTGTGTGGCTGTGCTGCCGGTTTATCTGAATGCGATTCCGCTTTCGTGTCTCGCCGCGATTCTGCTGATCACGGGATTCAAACTTGCCAGCCTGAAGCTGTTTCGTCAAATGTGGTCCGAAGGACCCTACCAGTTCACACCGTTTATTCTCACGCTGGTTTCCATCGTGCTGACCGACCTGTTGATCGGCATTCTGATCGGCCTTGCGATGAGTCTGATGTTTATTCTGTACAGCAATCTGCGGCGACCGATTCGCCGCATCAGAGAGAAACACGCGGGCGGCGAGGTCCTGCACATTGAACTGTCGAATCAGGTGAGCTTTCTGAACCGCGCTGCCCTGGAGAGCGCCATGCGTGAGGCACCGAGAGGCAGCCGCCTGTTGCTCGACGCGCGACGCACTGATTATATCGACCCGGATGTGTTGAGCCTGATCCGGGAGTTCAAGGACGTAACCGCTCCGGTTTACGATATCCAGGTCCACTTGCTGGGGTTTCGCAATCGCTACATGTTTGGAGATTCCTCCGAAACGGTGGACCTTTCTGCTCAGGAACTGCGCGATCAGCTGACGCCGCGTACGATCCAGGAAATATTGACTGAGGGCAACACACGGTTTGTCGAGGGTCATCCTCTGGATCGCTGCCTCCGTCCTGACTTCGATCGCATTAACCATGAGCCAGGCGCGATGGCTGCCATTCTCACAGGCATCGACTCGCGAATCCCGGTGGAAATGATTTTTGACCTGGCACTCGGTGACGCTTTCGTAGTGCGCGTACCCGGCAACGTTGTCGAGCCCCGCACTGTGGGCGGCCTGGAGTTCGCTGTCATGCATGGTGCGAAGCTGATTGTGGTGATGGGACATACTCACAGTCGATTGGTGACCGCTGCACTTCGGCGGCGGGCTTCCCTGGCCGGCGACGCAGAAGTGGACGGCTGCACAAATCTTGAATCGGTGCTGGATGACATCGCGATCTCGATCGATGCCTCGGACTCCCGACGCTATCCCGGCCTGAGTGATGTTGAGAAGCAGGACCTTGTCGACTCCGTTTCCCGCCGACACGTGGCCCAGTCTGTGCAACAGGTCCTGCAATACAGTCCGGCGATCCGACAAGTCGTCGCGGACGGAAAAGTGCTGATTGTGCCAGCCATGTACGACGTGGCGTCAAGCCGCGTTCAATTCCTCGGATAGTGAAGCTGCAGGCAGCGCAACACAGAATTCTGGAGCATCGGTGATGGCAAAGATTGTTCTACCGGGAAATTCGACCGCAGAGATTCCGCCTGCCTCACGGGTGGCGATCGTGCGGCGCAACATTCTGGCGGGAGTGACTGTCGCGATGATTGCGGTGCCATTGAGCGTCGGCATCGCGGCCATCAGTCCCGGAATTCCTCCCTGGGCCGGAATCCTGAGTGGCATCATTGGTGGAATTCTGGTCGGCAGTATCAGTCGCTCGCGCACGGCGATCAGTGGACCTACAGCCGGACTGACGGCCATCATTGCCACACAGCTGGCCGTGCTCGGGTCTTTCGAAGCGCTGCTGCTGGCCGTGATGATTGCCGGACTGCTTCAGATCATTCTGGGGTTCGTGCGAACCGGGAGCGTCGCCGCATTCTTCCCGTCGTCGGTGATTCGCGGACTCCTGTTCGCGATCGGCATCATTCTGATTCTGAAGCAGATCCCGCACGTCCCTGGCCACGATACCGACCCTGAAGGCGAAATGGCGTTCCTGCAGCCGGACCGCGAGAATACATTCTCAGAACTCGTCGAACTGACCCGCGATATTCATCCCGGAGCAGCGACTGTCGGCTTATTGTCGATTGCTCTGATGCTGGCGTGGAATCGCGTGCGAATGCTCCACCAGATTGCTGTCCCTGTGCAGCTTGTCGTGATCGTCCTCGGCATCGCACTCAACCTGCTGTTCCAGAAAATCGGCGGACAATGGAGCATTCAACCCATCCATCAGATTCAGCTGCCGCCATGGGACCCCCAGCGCGGAATTTCTGCAGTCTTCACGTTTCCCGCATTCAGCCAGTGGAACAACCCTTTTGTGTACCAGGCCGGGTTCCTGATCGCGCTGGTGGCATCACTCGAATCGCTGCTGGGCCTTGAATCACTTGCCAAACTGGATCCTGACCAGCGGAAGAATGCCCTGAACCGTGAACTGGTGGCACAGGGCAGCGGAAATCTGTGCTGTGGCCTTGTGGGTGGTCTCCCGATTACGGTTGAAATCGTCCGTAGTTCTGTGGGCCTCCACTCCGGCGGACGGTCCCGAGTGACGATGATAACGCAGGGAATTCTGTTGCTGGTGGTGATCTTTGTTCCATCAATTGTCAGCGCCATCCCACTGGCCAGCGTCGCTGCGATCCTGCTGGTGACCGGCATGCAGCTTTGTGATATCAAAGTCTTTCAGCAGATGTGGAAAGCCGGTCGCTACCAGTTTCTGCCTTTCATGGCCACGGTCATCCCTATCATCCTCTCAGACCTGTTGGTCGGCATCCTGATCGGGCTTGCGATCAGCGTGACGTTCATTCTGAACAGCAACCTGCGACGACCGCTTCGACGCATCCTTGAACGGCATCTCGGCGGCGAAGTGCTGTTGATCGAATTGGCGAATCAGGTGAGTTTTCTCAACAGAGCCGTCCTTGAGAATACGCTCCGTGACGCTCCGCGCGGGACTCATGTGCTGCTGGATGCCCGAGGGACCGACTACATCGATCCGGATGTTTTGAGTCTGATCGAGGAGTTTCGCACAGTGACGGCACCGGTGCAGGGAGTTCAGGTGAGCCTGCGCGGTTTTCGCGACAAGTATCTGCTGGATGACGAGATTCGGTACGTGGATTATTCGACACAGGAACTGCAACAGCAGCTGACTCCGCAGCAAGTGCTTCGAGTCATCAAAGAAGGCAATGAACGCTTTCTGTCCGGCCATCATCTGACGCGTGATTTGGGGCGTCAACTGAATGCGACCGCGGTGGGACAACATCCGCTGGCCGTTGTCCTCAGCTGCATCGATTCCCACACGCCGGTCGAGTTGATTCTGGATCTGGGACTCGGCGATGTGTTCAGCGTTCGGGTTGCGGGCAACGTGATCAGCCCCAAGGTCCTGGGAAGTATGGAATACGGTTGTGCCGTCGCTGGGGCAAAGGTCGTGCTCGTGATGGGGCATACCCGCTGCGGTGCCGTCGGCGCGGCCGTGACACTGTCGGGATCAGCGACATCGACAGAGGAAGCGACCGGCTGTCAGCATCTTGATGCGATTCTGCAGGACATTCAGGCCCATTTTGACCCAGCCATCCTGGGTGATGTGAAATCTCTGAGCGATTCCGACCGTCAATCGCTCATTGATCACATCGCTCTCACCAATGTGAAGCACATTGTTGCCGACATTCTGATCCAGAGTCGCACGCTGGCCAGGCTCGTCGACGAACGACGAATCGCCATCGTGGGTTCGATGTACGACGTCACTTCGGGCCACATTCACTTCCTTAAAGACGCGACCGTTGGTCTGTCAGAGGACGAACTCGACAGCGTCCTGTCAACGGGTTTGGTGACCGGGCTGCCAGACAAGTCATAAAACTTGGCGCGGGCTTTGCCCGCAACCGAAACAAGTAAGCAGATTTCGCTGAAATCTGCTGTGCCGACTTCGGCGAAGTCGGCGAAGTCGGCCTACATTTAGTCGGCCTCAAAATGATGCGTTGCCAAAAATCTTCTCAGGAATATTCAACTCTCAACGTTTGCAGCCCAGGGCCGGGCCATGATCAACTGAGAACCCACTGTACAAGAAACCGTTGCCATGCCGCATCGATTCCCGGACGTGTCGCCTGAGCACCGCAAGTGAAACAGGGCGTCGCCCGCACCAGGGGCGAGCGGCAAAACGACACTTGAGTCGAATTCAGAAATTCGTTCCCAACGAGTCAGGAAAATTTTTGAAAATTTGTCTGCAAAAGCCGTTTTTGCCGAGGAAAACAGCTATTGACCTGAACTGCCGGTTTCTCATACCGTCCCTCTCACTCGAACTGCAGTTCCTGCGGTTCAAATCTCCTCTCGTTCTCTCCCCTCTCTCGAATGTCCGTCGATTTCTTCTCGGTTTAATCTGAGTTTGGATCAGGAACTCCTCATTCCGAATCCCGGATTAACTCATTCGAAATCACACATTCAACACCCCGCCTTTGTTGCCGGTTCCCGGTAACGTCCCGGAGGATTATTGATGTCTCGTCTCGCACGCTTGTTCGCTGGTCTCCTCATTGTCAGCTCGTTGAGTGGTTGCTGCCTCCACGGTGGTGGTGGCGGATATGCCCCCTATGGTGGCGGCGGTGGTGCCTGCGGTCCCTGTGGATCTGCCGCTGCTGGTGGTTATCCGTCAGCAATGTTTGCCCCTGGGATGCAGCAGACCGCGATGGTTCAACCGCAGGTCGGCGGCGTCTACCCGATGGTCGCTGCCGCACCGCCGCAGGACGTCCTCGGAACATACTAGTGCTCTGTCTCTCTTGCTTTGATGGATCGGGTGGCCGGGGCTGGGCTGAGCGGAGCGAAGGAAGCCCAGGGGTTTCGGGCTAGCGCCCTCCAACCCCGGCCACCCCTCAATCCATCAGTGACAAAGCACGAATTAGTCTCGATTCTGCATGGACGCAGAAGACTCGCCAGCGGCTGGCTTGCGCAATGGAATGCGCTCAGTCGCTGGCCCTGTTTGTGCGCTGTACGCGACTCATCTCCTGACGCGCACTTCTGGTTGCGCGTCGGGAACGGAAGCAACTGACGAAGCCCCTCCCACTTCGTCTACACTGCTCCGGTGCCGAGCGATCTGACCATGTCGGATCGCTCGGCATTTTGCTGCGCTCAGTCGCTGTTCCTCAGCTCGCCCGCATCTTTCAGCAGCAAGTGGATCACGTCCCTGCTGCTGTAGCGGAATTTGTATCCCACTTCTTTCGTCAACCGCTCTGGAGCGATAATCCACGGGTAGCGGATGAAATACCACAGGGATGCAGGAAACCGAAAGATCGGCAATCGGAGCAGCCACCAGCAGGTCGTTAATGCGCGACACATCCAAAACGGGACTGGCAGCGCGATCCGGCGTCGCATTCTGGCAAGATCCTTCATTGTGAACCAGTCGGCGGGTGCCACATTGAATGGACCCGTCGCATTTGCCTTCAAGATCGCCAGCGATGCGTCCGCCACATCGTCCAGATGCACAAACTGCATGAGCGGATTGTCGCCCCCCGGAAGCGTCCTGAGTTACTGCCGGGCGTGATGTTAGTGCCAGACTCAGCTCTTCACCAGAAGTCAACACGGCGAGATTCGGAGAATACTTCCGGATTGGTGGCGGATCATGGCGAACCTCTCTTCGATTTTGGTGAAAAAATACACCTGCACTCGTATTTGACGCCATTTCGCGACGGATTTGCACCTGTGCGGGCAGTCGTCGCAACGTGGAATTTTTGACAGAAACACTGGCCAGGCGAAGCTTTGCTGACGCACTTTCAGCACCACCTGGAACTCAGCGATCCCGCTGATCATGAATGCTGTTGTCGTGGCACTCAGAAGAGTCCGGCGATCGGATCGAAACTGTCATGCTGGGTGAGGCCACCGGAGAGAAAAACAAAGATGACAGACTTTGCAGTCCCTCCGCCTGCAGACTGCGAAACAACATCCGCAGCGCGAAGGGCATCGACATGATTCATGCCCAGGCCGAGCAGCCCTATCGAGCTTGCCTGCAGCATAGTCCGGCGATTCATCGGCAAATGTTGAGGATTGCAGATCGACATGCGGAGTTCTCTGAAAACATCTCGTTGACCGCCCGACCGCAGTTCCATCCGCTGGGTCATGCCGGCAGGATTATAGTTCACGTCGTCACCTGTAAGGCATTATGTTGTCAACCTCTGCCACCCTGCAACGGTCGCTCCCAACAAATCGTCACGTTGAGTCCGAAACGACATCCGGCAGACGGACCAGGCTTTCATGGAGCACTGACAGAATGCCGAACAGAACAACGGTTCCGACCGGAACCGATTCCAGGCCTCCCATTCCGGCCATGATGCCGAGCATTCCAGGCACGGCGGCGGCCCCGATCATCGCGGCCCCGACCTGAAACCCGATGGCATGAGCCGACAACTCTTTTCCCAGCCGCTGCGGAGTCC
The DNA here is from genome assembly GCA_031416875.1 of Planctomycetota bacterium. Taxonomy (GTDB): domain Bacteria; phylum Planctomycetota; class Planctomycetia; order Planctomycetales; family Planctomycetaceae; genus SXXK01. The sequence goes on from JANOUN010001291.1 coordinate 12,966, forward strand.
GGGACATCAGGCAAGGGAAGACGGGAGCCAGTCCAAATCCAGCGAGTGAGAGACCCAGGAACGCAGCTTCGACGGGGAGTCGGATCGCAAACAATAACGCCCCGCTCGCCGCGCCAAACAGGCAATACCGAAGGAGGCGATCGATGCCGACACGGTCTGCGATTAACCCGGACACCACGCGCCCGGCACCGATCGAACCCCAATAAACGCCGACCGCAATTCCTGCCGTATCGGGGCTGACATGGCGCGACTCCGTCAAAACCGTGAATGTCCACTGACTGAATGTCACCTCAAGTCCGGTGTACAGAAAGAATACGGCCATCTGGAGCCAAACAGTGGAATGCCGCAACGCACTCCCGGCACCAACCGGCAACCGCTTCTTCCTGGCGACTGGCGACGTCTCTCCCCAGGAGCGATGCGTGATCATGAACATGACGGACATGGCGAGCATCGTCCCTCCGACGGCCGAGTAGCCAGCGCTGTAGTGGCGACCACTGGCAAGCACGGTCGACATCAGGACCGGGCCGATGACGGCACCGAAGCAATAGCAGGCGTGTAACCAGATCAACTGTCGAGCCGACATATGATGAGCGGCGTACCCATTCAGGCCGGAGTCGATCGCCCCGGACCCAAGTCCGTGAACCAGTGCAAAGAACACGAACGCAGCCCAGCTCGTGGAGAAACCGAATCCATACATGGCGGTTGCCACGAGTCCGGTACTCGCGGCAAGGACCAGGCCGATGCTGAAGGCATGCATCAATCGGCCGGCGAAAAAACTGCTCAGCAGGTAGCCGGCACCTGAGACAACCAGGATGAGACCAACGGCCCCCTGACGCAGTTGAAACGTGTCTCGGACCGACGGCCAGGCCACTCCTATGACCGCGTCAGGAAGACCAAGGCTGATGAAACCGATAAAGGCCAGAGCGAGCAGGAAAGGACCGGGGCGAACGGGAACGGGGCGAGTCATTGTGGCGAGTTCTTTCATGCCTTGGTCGCATTGTGGCAGGGTTGCTAAAACGCCGCAACCCGCATTCTCGCCACGCTCGAGTCAGGTGCAGTCGCCGATTTCGGTAGGTCCTGCTTGCCGAGCAGGACTTCGCGGCCACGCCGCGACCAGCGACAAGTCACGGTCAAAAGGACGGCCACGCGGCGACGTGGAGCGGATGTGCGACCCATCGCGGTTCGCCTTACGGCGAAAGTCCTTTCCGGCAGAAAGGACCTGCTTCAGCAATCATCCGCGACTGCACCCCTCGAGTCACGTCCTGGACACGGAGAATCAATCTGGAGTCGATGCATCGGTTTGGATAAAGTCCAGCCCGTTTTTAGGCATCTGAAACCAACTTTAAATCCAGAGGCGAACGTCGCCCGCATTTCGATACGGTGACTCACCATCCGCTATGACAGAGAATCCTCAACAGCTGGACGTTTCACGATCATTCTGCGTGATGCTGCATGACGTGGCTCCGATCTATGCTTCGCATGTGGCCACGTTCACGCAGTCAATGGCACCGTTGGTGGGAAACGCGATGTCGGCGGCTGTCGTTCCGTGTTGGGGCGGAGTGCCTTTGAGCGCGAAGGACCGACCGTTTCTGGACCGTGTGCGCGCCGCATACGCGAACATTCAGCTGCATGGGTACGAACACTTTCGGCCGGGTCGCGGTGGACTGGTGTCTAAGATCGCGGACGGGAAGGACGAAATGAACGGCCTGGACTCTGCCGAGACAGACCGTCGCCTCGCAGCGGGCCAGGAGATTTTAGCGCGATGGATGGGCCAGCCTGCCAGCGGGTTCATCGCGCCGACTTACAACATTGGGTTGGCCACTCCGGAACGTCTCGCGAAATTCGGCATCCATTATACGGTGGGATATGGTCAGGTTGTGACGTCCACAGGTCAGCGGCTGCAGTTGTCAACCTGGGTCTGGGACGTATCACCAATTCGTCTGCTGTGCCGCGCGGGATACAGGTTGGGGCAACTTCAATACCGGTTCAGAAAACATGCACTGCCGTGCATCGTCCTGCATCCCCTTGATCTGGAACGCGGGTTTCTTCCGCAGATTGAACGGACAGTGCAAAAACTGCTGCGCGCGGGACGGCAACCGGTGTTGCTCGAGTCCCTGGGATTTGGTTCTACGCCTTCACGTGTTCCGGCTTGATCATCCGCCCGGAAACGAATGTCGCACCGCGCCAGTGAGTGTGAACCAGTCCTGCATGCGACAACAGCGCACGCGTTACAGCGCCCATGACGAACAGCCGCCCCAGAGGGGCCAACGGAGCAGCCGCGATCGGGGCTCCCACCAGCCAGAACAACTTAACGTCCAGAACGCACCTGAGACTGAACGCGATCGCAAACCCCAACCCTGCTCCGTGAGTCAGCCATTCGGCGCTTCCGGTCTGAACCGTATGTGACAGGCCCCACAGCATCGCCCCCAGCGGCAGCACGAACATGACGAGCATCCGGCCCATTGTAATCATCAGTTGTGCAGGCGTGAGCGCTCCTTTGAAGATACGACTCCAGCCGTTCCAGGATTCAGCCAAAGTGGGATATGAACCAGTCTGGTAGAATCCCTCGCCCTGTGCCACACCCAGCCGCAAACCAGCACGTTTCGCCACTCGCGCCAGTTCCAGGTCTTCGCTGATTTTCGTGCGAACGGAACCCCAGCCCCCGATGGACTCGAATGGGGCTCTGCGGACCATGATGAATGCACCGTTGGCGAAGGCATCGGGCCAGCGAGGGTCACTCACACGCTCCGGTCGCAGCCAGATCAGCAGGGCCTCCGCACAACACGGAACGGCCAGGCATTCCCGCAGCGAATTCATCGTGTACTTCGCCGCGATCGAGAAAAAATCAAGCTTGCCGCGCAGCATCTCCACGGTGCTGGTCCTCAATGCGGCCGGGGCCAGAAACTCACAATCGGCGTCGGTGAAGCACACCATGCTTCCGCTCGCACTTTTCATTCCCAGATCCAGAGCGTGTGGCTTTCCGAACCATCCCGACGGCAACATGGAGACATGAACGACTCGCAGTCGATCGGCGAACTCAAGGGCCAGTCGGTCAAGAATCTCCCCCGTGTCATCGGTACTTCGGTCGTTGACGGCGACAACTTCGAGATCCGGATAGTCCTGACGAAACAGCGATCGGATGCAGGTTTCGATGCAAACCGATTCGTTCCGCGCCGCGACGATCACGCTGAGCTTCGGGAGTTCCAACGATTTCGGAGAATCGACCATTGGCCGCAATGATGACCGTTGGCGACAGGCGTTAAAGAAAACAACGACGAAGGCGATAAAGAGACCGGCAATTGTCCATGCGAGCATTGTCAGCCCGTTTATGAAGGGAAAGTCCATGGACCGCATTCCTGTTTAGTGAGACATCCAACGACGAACTGAGATTCGAAACGTCGATTTCGCCGCCCTCGATGGATCGAGATTGCCGCCTTTTCATTGCGTGACTACTGAAACCTAGTTCAGGTCTGACAAAAGGCAAACCGCCAGAACTTGACGGACGCAAGTCAGCAGAAACGGTGTGAGGAAACGATGATTCCGGATCCAAAGGCGTTTGCCTGGTGCTGGCTTTGCCCCATCTCTGCCAGAGACAGCTAACCTGCATTGCGCACCGAGCAGGCCGGACAAGGCCACCGCGTGTGCCGGAACAGCGCAAACCCGCGTTTTCCGTCGTGACATATTTTCGGCAGGACTTGTGTTCGACCGGCGGTCGCCGTTCCGGATTTTGCCGGGTTTGCTCGGTCCGGCCTGCTTTGCCGTGCGCAATGCCGGCTAGGTGCTCTGTCAGCAGTGTATTGATGGGTGGCCGGGGTTGGAGGGCGCCAGCCCGAAACCCCGGGGCTTCCTTCGCTTCGCTCAGTCCAGCCCCGGCCACCCGATCCATTAAGGCACGACTGACCAGGCACTAAGTGCGCGCGAAGGTCGATTCGCGCGGTGCTTCGTAGCGAACGGCCAGATGCGGCGTTTCGAGTTTCAGCTGACCCGTTCCGAGCGACCGGACTCCGGCTTCGACAAGCCCGGTTGTCAGCAATGTTCGCTCGATCGGATACGGCGACTTGCCGGTCAGGAACGTCTCTTCGGCCTTTGACATCAACGACGCCGAGTAAGTCACGTTCGGATTTGGCGGCAGGTAGAAGAGCGTCGAAAGCGGCTCGGATTCCCCTTTCAGCCGTGCGGCGAACGTGAAGTCACCGATCAGTCCGTTCATCATCAGCATCGTGGCCTTGACGCCGTCGGCGTATTCATAGCGGTAGGCAACGGGGTCTTTCACCCACTCGCGGATTTGAGCCGGTGTCGGATAACGATGACTGAACGTCTCTGGCTGAGCGAGAGTCTGACTGCGGGACAGGCAGGCCTCAAAGAGTCGCGGATCCCAGCCGCCGCCGGACCAGCCGCCCGCATCCATCGCTTTCCAGACGGCGTCGCCGCGGAGAGCCTGCATCGAGACGACTCCCGTTTCGCCGCCGCGTCGCCGTTCGGCCATGCACTGCATGACCTCCAGGGCATGGAAGTCGTAGCTGTCGATGCTGCCTATCGAAACGGCCAGCAGTTCCTCAACCTCGGCTCCGTACGGCATATCGATCGCAGGCATCCGCCATGTGACGGGCAGCGACGAACCGGCCGTGAAGGCAAAGTTCAGTTCGCGCGAGATATCAACCATCTCTTTGGCCCACTCCCATTTCCACGAGAGATGTTTATCGTTGAAGACCGGGACTGCCCGACCGTCCTTGCGGAAGACGTCGGTCACCTGCTTGAAAAACTCGTAGCGAGGATACTTCGTCTGTTCGTATTCACTTTTTGGATAATCTCCATGCTCGCCGATGATCAGCACGGCATCGACCGCCAGCTTGTCGCCACCGCAGCGCAGCGTCTCGGCGATCGTCGGATAAATTGGAAAGCCGAACTCTTTGGAACGTTGTACGCTGAGGTCGTTCTCCGGCTTCTGATCGACATACGCCGCAACCACATCCAGCGGCGGACGATGCCAACGGCCATTGATCGGATAGCCGACCAGGAACCGCTCGGCCATATGCCACGCGTGAGAGTGATATCGCCACTCGGTCGTGACGACGGCCAGGCGTTTGCGATTGGTCGGTGTGATCTCCGCTGCTTTTGCCTGCGATCCGATCACCAGTCCTGCACCGACCGAGCCGAGAAACGTTCTGCGTGTCACCATTGTTCGTTATCCTCTAGGAGTCTGTCCCGATACTCCAGGACCGAGAGCCGCAAGGCGCAAGGCGCTAGCCGCGGGTAATTGATCTGCAAAAACCGGCAGCTGGCGGGGTGTTGATTTAATACCAACCCGAAGCGCCAGCGAGGCAGAAACGGCTGAATTCCTCGCTGGCGCTTCGGGTTGGTATGATTATGAGCCCAAAAAATCACTAAATCAACACCCCGCTAGCGCCTTGCCGCTCACAAAAACAGCGGTAATCAGACAGACTCCCGGGGAGAAAGTTTTTCCGGGTTGAGAATTACCCAAGCAGTCGCTCGATGACGCGAGCCTTGTAAACATCGGTCAAACGTTCATCGCGGCTGTTGTGGTTGAAGGTGAGTTGTTCGTGATCGAGGCCCAGCTGGTGCAGAATCGTGGCGTGCAGGTCGGCGGTTTGAGTACGGTCCGTAATGGCTCGGTAACCGAAATCGTCGGTCGCTCCGTACGCCTGACCTCCGCGAATCCCGCCGCCGGCGAGCCAGACACTGAAACCGTACGGATGATGATCTCGACCTTCAATGCCGGGCGTCTTGTCGCCGGCACGCTGCTCGGCCCCCGGAGTTCGACCAAACTCACCGCCCCACAGAATCAGCGTCGAATCCAGCAGGCCGCGTTGTTTGAGGTCGGTCAACAGGCCACCGATCGGCAAGTCGGTCTGTTCGCAGCAACTCCGAATGCCGGAGACATTGTTCGCGTGCGTATCCCACGGCTGCCCGGCCATGAAGATCTGGACAAACCGTACTCCGCGTTCGACCAGACGCCGAGCCATCAGGCAACGCTTGCCGTACGAGCGAGTCTTGTCGTTATCCAGGCCATAAAGTTGCTGAGTTGCGACGGTCTCCTGATTGAGATCGAGCGCATCGGTGGCCGAGAGCTGCATCCTCGCGGCAAGTTCGAAGCTGGCGATGCGGGCATCCAGTTCGAGTTCACCTGGCCGAGCCTGCTGATGTCTCACGTTCAGCTTTCGCAGCAACTCCATCCGCCCGGAATCAATCTCCGACGTTCGCGCCGCCCTGGGCTGAAGATGCAGCACCGGCAGTCCTTCAGAACGAATTGCCGTGCCCTGATACACAGGCGGCAGCCAACCGCTGGACCAGTTCCTGGCACCATCCACCGGCATGCCTCCGGGATCCGGCAGCGAAACGTACGCTGGCAAATTCTGACTCTCAGCGCCCAGGCCATACGCGACCCACGATCCGATATTCGGCCGACCGGAAACGGTCAGGCCGGTGTTTGCCATCCAGATTGCCTGTTCGTGGTTGCGATGCTCGGTAAACATCGAACGGACGACGGCGATATCGTCCGCGTGCCGGGCGATGCCAGGCAGAACCTCGGAGAACTCCAGTCCGCTCTCACCATGCTTTGAAAATCTGAACGGGCTGCCGAGCAGATAAGTCGTCCGATTCTCATCGTCTGCAACTTCTGCGGGCGGAGTCTGACCGCTTAATCGAGACAGCTCTTTCTTTTCGTCCAACAGATCCACCTGGCTCGGACCGCCATGCATAAAGAGCTGAATCACAGCCCGCGCTCGCGGCTGATGATGAGGCGGCCTCGCCAGCACGTTGTGATTCACGCCTTCAGCTGCTGAAGCCGTGCGATCGAAGTCACCCAGCAGCGCACTGAGAGCGATTCCGCCAAAGCCGCTGCCCATGCGAGAGATGGACTCTCGTCGGGAGAGATGATTATTGCTGGCAGTTGCGTGTCTATTCATGTTTGTTCCATTATTCCGCGCGGTTGAGCATGGCACCTTCGTTTAACCGCGTGGGCAACGCCCCGCGCGTGGGAATCCATGCCGCGAGATGCTGCGCGCGGCCCGCTGGGCACGCGGTTAAACGAGGTTCTAATCCACATACACAAACTCATTCGACACCAGCAGCATATGACACAGATCGGCCAGTGCCTTTTGCCGTATTGATTCATCCTGCTCTCCTCCAGTGGAGTATCGTGTCTGCTGCTTTGTCAGGAAGTCACTCAACAGGTTTAGCTCATCAGCGCTTGCGTCTCGCGAAAATGCGGCAAGAAACGCGAAACTGGACGGCGACTCGGGAGCTTCACGCAATGCGCGGTCGGCGAGAGCGCTCGCGTACTGGATCGCCGCATCGCTGTTGAGCAGCGTCAATGCCTGTGTGGAAACTGTCGAGCGATTGCGCCGCGTGCAGTTTGTTTCCATCACCGGCTGATCGTAAGCGTGCAGCATCGTCAGCGGGTTGCCGCGCAAGATCTGCACATAGATCGAACGGCGTCGATCGTTCTGTCCATCGGCAATCGTCACGTCACCGTCTGGACGCCGCGCGACGGGGATGGGATTACCGAACATGCCTGTGTCCAGCAATCCGGAAACACTCAGCAGCGCGTCACGCAGCGGTTCCGCATCGATTCGGCGCAGACGCTGTCGCCACAACAGTCGATTGTCGGGATCGACTTGCTCACCCAACGCGATCAGCCGAAACGCGTTAGCGTCCGGTTGCGGTTCTGAACCGGCGGCTAGCGCCGTCCGGCTGATTGATCTACTATCTCCGGCTGCCTGGGGATGGGACTGCTGCCGATAAGTGCTCGAAGTCATGATCAGCCGATGGATGTGTTTCACGCTCCAACCGCTGTCGACGAACTCCCGAGCCAGCCAGTCGAGCAGTTGAGGATGGCTCGGAGCTGAGCCCAGTGTGCCGAAGTCCTCAGGCGTCGAGACCAGTCCTTCGCCGAAGTGATGCAGCCAGATGCGATTGACCATCACGCGCGCCGTCAGCGGGTGATCGGGCTGAGTCAGCCAGCGGGCAAACGCCAGTCGTCGGCCGCTGGTCTTCGCTTCAGCCGCCGGGGGAGACCACTCGAACGCAGTCGGAGTCGCCAGCGCCGACAGGACACCGGGATCAACCGGCGGTCCGGGCGTCAGTGCGTCACCGCGACGAAGTAATGGAACGACCACCGGTCCCGGCAAATCGTAGAGTGCCCGCAGTTCATCGAAGCGGATTCGCTGCTGTTCCTGCGATGCGATCGCGGAATTCCGTTCATCGACACCTGTTCGATAATCCTCAAAGGTCTCCGGCAGAAGCGTGTCGAGTGTCTTGTCGTCCGGCTGCAGTTGTCCCTGAAATTTCTCGACGAGGTATTTTTTGACTTCGGAACGCTGGTCAGCGGGCTTGTTCAGCGCCTGCTGCACATCGCTGCGAATTGCCTCCGGCAATGCCGCGAGCCGCTCGTCGAACAGTTTTTGTTTGTACTGGATGCGCAAGTCGGTCAGTTCTTTCTTCAGCCGAGCAATTTCCGTATCGACTTTGCCGTTCTGCTCATCCGCAGCCTTCTTCTGAGCAACTGTTGCGACGAGCACCCTTCGTTCCATCTGCGGAACCCAGTGCTTCGGCCGGTAAGCGGTCATGAAAATCGACTGCATCCGGTAGTACTCAACCTGCGGAATCGGATCGAACTTGTGGCTGTGGCACCGCGCACATTGCAGCGTCAGCCCCATTGTCGAGGACGCGACAATCTGCAACGTGTCGTTGATCGTGGGATAGAAATACTGCGCGTCGGCGTTCTTGATCGTTGAAAAGTCAGGACGACTGGAATCGGGAGCACAACGCAGATATCCCGTCGCCGTGACCGCTTCAACGACCTCGTCCGGCAATCGGTCGAGCGTCTCATAGGCAGCCCAGTAGTCCGTCAGTTCATCACCGGCAATCTGCTCCTGCAGAAAGCGATCGTACGGCTTGTCGTTATTGAAAGCCCGGATCACATAGTCGCGGTACCGAAACGCCGTAGGCAACGGCCGGTCCTCGGACAGCACGCCGGCCGAATCCGCATATCCGGCGACATCCAGCCAGTGCCGTGCCCAGCGTTCGCCGTAATGCGGACTCGCCAGAAGTCGATCGATCATCCGCTCATAGGCAAGTTCACCCTGATCGGCAAGGAATTCACGCACTTCGTTCGGAGTTGGCGGCAGTCCAGTCAGGTCAAATGACGCGCGGCGGAGTAATACTTCGCGACTTGCCTCAGGTGACAGACTCAAGCGGTTCGCTTCCAGAGTTGCGATCACAAACGAATCGATCGGATCCCGCACGCGATCCGCATGCTGCACCTGCGGCACAGGCGGACGAACGGGAGGTCGAAACGCCCAGTGTTCGCTTGACGGCTGACCATCGTCGGGATTGAGTCCGCTTTCGTCATCGTCCGACTCATTCGTCGAAGTCGCACCTTCGTTGATCCACGTGCGAATGATCCCCTTCTCTTCCGCCGACAAAGCAGGACCGCCTTTGGGCATTTCATTCGAGGCCAGCTTCTCCCAAAACAAACTCGATTCCGCTGCCCGGATGCGCATAGCAGGCCCCGATTGTCCGCCACGCAGGATCTCGCGGCGAGTTGTCAGCAACAACTCCCCGGCGGGCTCCGCTCCTGCATGACATTTCAAACATCGCGATTTCAGGATTGGAAGAACGTGGTCTTCAAATGTGACCTGCGATGTCTCCGTCCCTGCCTCATCCGCCGGCGCAGTAACGGACATCAACGCAAGCAGCACGGCAGATAGCGAGGCAAGCATCGTGCGCATGGCAACAGGAGCAGATCGGTCAGGCATAGTTGGACTGTCCGAGATTCGCTTGTAGTCCCGGCTTTAGCCGGAAAATGGGCTGAATGTTCATGGTTTGGCAGGCTGAATTTCCGCCTAAAGGCGGGACTACGAACAAAATGGGACAGTCGAAATAGTTGTGTTGCTCATTTCGTCGCCGTGACAAAGTATTCGGAGTCCCCTGCAATTGTGGCCCGAATTGACTACCCAACGCAAGCGGTTACAGAGGATCAAGCAACTGGATCACGTGTCGGACCTGATATGGCCGTTTGACGAGGCCGCTCTTGAACGCCGAATTCCACTGCATCATGCACACATGATTGCTGGTTGCCAGGATGACAGGATCTCCTGCAGCGTCGTTGAGAAACAAGGACTTGCGCGCGAGAATTTCCCGGGCATTGTCCGGTTTTTGGAGGTTGTAAACGCCGCCGGAGCCACAGCAGTCGCGGGCCTGAGGAGCAAGTTCCCAGCGAAAACCGGTCGCGTCGAGCACGGACTTTGGAATCCCGGCGACCTTCTGACCGTGAATCAGATGACACGGCAAATCGACATAGACGCGTGTCCCGTCCGCAGCACGATTTCGCTGAACCAGCGGCAGTTCGCCGAGAAAGTCGAGCACATCGCGTACGGGAACTTCGTCGCTCAACGCTTTGCCTAACGCCAGGCCGCAGCCCGACGAATTACAGACCACAGCATCGATACCCAGCGACCGAAACGCGCTGCGATTGTGACTGCGGAGCTGATCAATTCCATCCAGCCCAAGATGCTCCTGCATGGCACCGCAACATCCCTGGTCCGGCGGGACGAGAACCTGCACGTTGTTCTCGATCAGCACACGGACAGTCGCAAAATTGATTTCTCGAAACACAGCTTCCATCAGACAACCGGTCAGCAGCGCGACGCGCGGGCCGGTCGGGCGATGCTGCTCCATCAAATGCTTCGCGTAGGTGGCCGTTGATTGCACCACAGCCGGACGCCCGGAGAACAGGAACTGATGCGGCAACACGCCCCAGCGACGCAGCATTCGCGTCGGGAGCATGGTGAGATTGAACAGCCAGGGCCGGGCTGCCAACGCAGCCGCGATCCGCAGTTTCAGCGGATTACGAGTCCGCCCCAAGGCAACGTGCATGTGCCGTGTCTGCTCAAGAATCTCTCCGTAAGGAACATTTGCAGGACAGGCGGTTTCACAGGCCAGACAACCGACGCACTCTCTGGTGTACTCGGCGGTCCAGGGATCCGGAGCGAGCCGTCCATCAGATTCCTCACGCCATAGACGCAGCCGTCCGCGCGGCGAATTATTTTCGTCACCAGACAGCAGGTAGGTCGGGCAGACTTCGAGGCACAAGCCGCAATGGACACAGCTGGTCAGCAGGTCGCGATCGCCGGATGGCGTTGAGCATGCATGGGACGGGGATGCGGGCGTTTCAGACGAGGTCATTGCGAAGCGAATTCCTTTTCCAGTTGCTGGAGCCATTGCACTTCGACTCCCGAAGGTGCAACGGACGGGATGTGTCGTGACTGCCAGTCGCCGCCGACCGCGTGGATTTCTTTCGAGCAGCGTTCGATGATGTTCGTGATCTTCAACTGCGAATCCGTAGCCGAAGTCGTCAGACTTCGGGCGGAACTTCGGGCACTTATGCTGAGCCCGTTCTTCAGATATCCATGCACCGCTCCGTTGTAGCACAGAGCGACGCAGGTCACATCGTTTTCGACTGCGACCTTGCGGGCGAGTGGGATGACCTGATCCGGCGTCGTCTTCAGCACGAAGTCGGGACAGCCATCGGCGGGAATCACAGAGGTCGTTTCGCTATGCAACGCAAGTTCATACTCCGCAGCAAACGCAGACAGGTATTCCTCATAGACGGTTGACTCGTACGCCGGACAATTCAAGGCGATCCGTAACCGACACGAACCAGCGCCGTCTTCTGTCAGCACATCGACCGAGTCAAACCAGTGGATCCAGCAGGTGGCCAGCAGCGCAGCCGCGGCCTGTGCAACGGACTCGGAGTCGCCAGTCAGCGAAAAAAGATGCGTCGTGCCGCAGTCGGGCCGCAGTCGCAGCACGAAATCGACAGGCTCGCCAAAATGACCGGACGAATTCAGCAGGAACCGCAACAGGTCATAGCCGGTTGTGGACTTCACGACACGCTCACCAATGCGGACGATGCGCCCATTGGGCAGCCGCCAGTTCATGCCCGTGATGTTGTCGCAAAACGGGCCGAAACGCGATGACGCAGGCGCAAAGCCACTGGATGCCACCTGTTCATGAAGTGGCTTGCCTTCATCGAGAATTAACGGAAACCGCAGCCTGTGAGCGGCCGCCTGCGAGCGCAGATCAGCCGCTGTCATCGTCGCGGGACAGCACATCACGCCGTCAATGGAATCAATGAATCGCTCAAACGTCCGAGGCAGCCTCGGCTGGTCATGGCCTGTCGTGGGATAAGCTTCCAGCTTGTCACCTGCCACATCCGTGCCAGATCTTTTGTTGCCCGTGTCTCCGACGCGGGACACGCCCATCCCGCCGTCGAACCGCCGCGACGCAAACACTTTCAGCGGATTCAACTGATGTTTAGGATTGAAGACGGCGGGCACAGCCAGCTGCAATCGCAAGGTGTCCTCGCCGAAAAACAGCGACATATAGGCGGTCTTGTCATTTCCGATTCCGTGTTCGCCCGACAGTGTGCCACCGACGGCAATGACACGCTGCATCAGCCGCTTGCTGATCGCTTCAACTTTTTCAAGCTCTCCGGGCTTCCGTGAATCAAACAGAAAATTGGGATGCAGATTTCCGTCGCCCGCATGAAAGACATTGACGGCGCGAAGTCCGGCCGCATCAGCTTCGTCATAAACCAGTTGTAAGACTTCGGCCAGGGCGCGCTTTGGAATCACGGCGTCCTGGACCAGGAAGTCGGGGCTGAGCTGACCCATCAGACCACCGGCGACTTTGCGGGCTTTCCAGAGGCGATTTCGCTGGGTTTCATCGTCACTGTATTCAACACCTGCCGCGCCGGCCGCGTTGAGCAGTTCCGCGACCGCCTTCACGCGGGCATCGAGCAGCACCGACGGACCATCAATCTCCGTGACCAGCAAAAACGCATCTTTCGGAAGCCCGACGGCCATCGGACTGTTTTCCACCATGGCGACGCAGCGCGGATCCATGAGTTCGATGGCGACGGGAAAAGAGGCGTGTGCAGCCAGGGCATGGATCGCCCGCTCGGCAGATTGAAGATCCACAAATGTGGCGCGGTAGGTCCAGGCTTTCTCCGGGCGAGGCAACAGCCGCAGCCAGAACCTCGTAAAGGCACCGAGCGTTCCCTCGGAGCCCACCATCAAACGCTTCCAGTCTTCTCGCCATGCACCGCGCCCTCCGGCTGGTCCACCGAAGCGATGCACGCTGCCGTCCAGCAGCACAACCTCCATACCCAGCACATAGTTGCTGGTCACGCCGTACCGAAAGCAGTGCGCGCCCCCGGCGTTCATTGCGACGTTGCCGCCCAGCGTGCAAACAGGTCCGCTGGAC